>JAISGL010000240.1 GCA_031263125.1 Opitutaceae bacterium
TATCACGACTTTCGCCGCGGCGCTGGTGGCGTTGGCGTGCGTGCCGATGTAGATGATGCCAACTCGGGCGAGTTGTGCGGCGGTCAGGCCGCATTCGGTGAGGTCTTCGTTGATGACGAGGAGGGTTTTGATTTTGCCTGCGTCGATGTCGGCGGCAAGTTGGGTGAGGTTGGGCCGCGGAAGCGCGGTGATGAGACCGGTGAGGAGCGCGCCGCGGGTGTTGGGCGCGCGGTCGGCGGAGATGAGGAGGCCGTCGCCTTGTGCGAGATGCGCGGGGACGTGGCGCGAGGCGGCGGGAATGGCAAGCTGGTCGGCGATTTTTTTGCAGAGGTATTGCTCGGCGATGGTGCTGCGGGTGGAGGCGACGAGGGCGAGGGCGGGTGCAGACGCGGTTGCGTTTGTGGATGCGGGTGCGGGTGCGGGTGCGGGAGTGTCGTTTGCGATTGCGGTTGCGGGCGCGTTCGCGGTTGCGCTTGCGATTGCGGGCGCGTTTGCGTTTGCGGTCGTGTTTGCGTTTGCGGTCGTGTTTGCGGGTGTGGGCGCGTTTGCGATTGCAGGGGTGTTGTTTGCGACGCCCTTCCCTAACGCACCCAAACCGGGCGCCGCAAGCGACGCTTCTGCGAGGGCTTTGGCTTGGGCGATGAGGTCGGCGAGCGGCGTGTCGCTCGCGAGGCGGTTTTCGGCGCGGACTTGTTTGTAGAGGACGCGGGCGCTGTCGGGCATCCAGGTGTCGTTGACGTCGTCGTTGCGGCGAGGGGTGATGCGGTAGATATGGCCTTCGCGCGACCAGACGGTGGTGTTCACGCCGGCGCTGGATTCGGTGTCGATGCTGTCGGTTTGCCTGAGAAACCAGACGCGCATTTTGAAGCGGAAATCGGTCGAGGTGAGCGCGCCGACGGGGCAGATGTCCACGGTGTTGAGCGAGTAGTTGTGCTCAAGCCGGTGGCCGGGATGGCAGGTGAGGGTGGAGTGGCTGCCGCGGTCGATGAAGCCGAGGACGTCCTGTTTCGCGATGTCGCGGCTGAAGCGGATGCAGCGCGAGCAGAGGATGCAGCGCTCGTCGTCGAGCATGACGCGGGGGCCGAGCTGGGTGCGCTTGGGTTTCACGTTTTTGTCTTCGATGTAGCGCGAGCAGCCGCGTCCGTAGGCGGCGGCCTGTTCCTGGAGGCGGCATTCGCCGGCCTGGTCGCAGATGGGGCAGTCGAGGGGGTGGTTGATGAGGAGAAATTCCAGCACGCCTTCGCGGGCTTCGCGGACCATTTGCGTGGTGGTGCGGATGTGGAGGCCGGGGCTGGCGTTGGTGCCGCAGCCGATTTGGAGGCGGGGCATCCAGTTGATTTTTTGCCTGCTGGTGGCCGGGTCGATGATGGGGGTTTTTGTCGCGGGATCGACGGCGGGCAGGCCCATTTCGACGAGGCACATGCGGCAGTTGCCGACGACGGGGAGTTTCGGATGATAGCAATAGTGCGGAACGTCGATGCCGAGGAGGCGCGCGGCTTCGATGACGTTGGCGCCGCGCGGCACGGCGATGTCGCGTCCGTCGATGTTGACGGTGATAAGGTCGGGCTTTGGCGCCGGTGCAGTGGCTGGCATGTGGAAAATTAAGAATTAAGATTGAAGAATTAAAAAGTGAAATGTGGGGTGTGGCATTTTTCCGTTCTGCGAGTCGTAATCAATGCTGGTGACGTAAATGTCCTTGATTTTCTGATAAAAAACCCGTTCCGAAAGGCGGATTTCGCGGATGCGCTTCCGCAATGCCGGCTTCCCTCTTTGCGAACCACCGAGAAATCCTCGGTGGTTGCGTCCGGGTTGAGTTCGCCGGTTTCGTGGATGTTTTTCAGGTGCAGGGAAATGTTGTCCGGGGAACAATCAAACAATTCCGCCATCGCAGCCTGCGTCAGCCAGACGGTTTCCTTTTCAAGCAGGACGTTGACATGCACCGCGCCGTCGTCTGCTTGGAAAAATAGAAATTGCGACTTGTTGTTATCGTTCATGGAAAAAATCAAATGGGTCAATCCGGCTTCCGGCTCTCCTTTGGCTTTCCTCCTTCCGGAGTTTGGAATGCGTGATTGTTTTTGGAAATCATACAGGAAGATCGTCACGGATACAGTTGTTTGAACCGGGGTGTTTGTCGAGCAGCGCCGTGTAACTTGCCGCCACGGATTTCCCAATCGCATAGCCGATCAATGCCCCCGCGACGGAATCGGACGCCCAATGCGCAAACAGGGACATCGCAAGGCCGGTGCAGGCGGCGTAGGAATAAGCCGCCGCCTTGAGCCTTTGATTTTCCGGATACAACCCGGCCAGCGCCACCGCCATGGCAAACACAACCGCCGTATGACTGCTCGGCCAGCCCGAGAAAATCCCCCGTTCCATGAAACCAAAGGCAAAGTCGCCGCTGAAATCGGCAACCTCCCGGTTTCCGGTGATAATGCCGAACATGATTCCGGGGTCCCGCCGTCCGGTGAAAATTTTTATAAATGACGAGACAAGCGCCCCAAGGGCCGCCGCCTGTCCCACGGCCAGCCCCGCGATCTGGCGGTCCGGTTTCCCGGAGCGGCGTCCGTGAATATACAATCCCAGCGGCAGGGCGAGCGGGAGAACAAACCCCATCGCCCCGAAGGGTGTCCCGGAAAAGGCGAGCAGTTTGTGGCCGGCCGCGAGGGCGCTCCATTTCCAGTCAATGCCGGCGCGAACCATCACCCAGGTGACCAGCCCGGCCAGCAAAAAGTTGATTCCGCGATTATAAACAAAACCGCGCAGGATGTTTGCCCCGAATTTATAAAAAATATTCAGGAACGGGATGCCAGGCGGGTTGTTTTTGTTATCCGTCATTTATATTGCGTGGATTTATATTGCGGGAGTTTATATTACGGAGAATTATATTGCGGGAATTGTTTTATTGTTTCGTGGAAGGTGGAATGCGAATGCGGAAAAGGCGAAGGCGGTTTGGAACGCGGCGGCGCGGGTTATTCGACGGAAAAAACCTCCGATTTGAAGTTGCTGTAAAACCTGCCGGCGCCGGCGGTGAATTTGAGCACGCAGTAATCGGGATCGGTCACGCCTTTGGTGTAATATTGATCGTCGCCCTCACGCCATATCATTTTTTTGATGGCGGGGTCTTCGAGGACTTCCATGCGGCCTTTCAGCATGACGCCGCGAAAAAAACGGCGGTCGCAAAAATAGACGCAGGCTTTCGGGTTTTTGCGATATTGGCCCGTGCGCATGGATGAGGTGTTGGTGGTGAACCAGAGGCGCTTGATGCCTTCGCGTTTTCTTGGCGGAAGCATGGCTTTCATATTGGGAAAGCCGTCGTCATCCACGGAGCCGATGAATGCGGTGCTCTGGTTGTCGATCAGGTTTCCGATGGTGGTGGCCGGGGATTTCATGTTGTGGAAATTAAAAAAAATTAGGATTTAAGTTCTGATCAAAGCGAGGTTTCACTTTTTCTTTCTCTTTTTCACGACCGCCTCGACCGTTTTCAGACTGTCGAGATATTGTTTTTCCACGTCGCTGAGAGTTCGCGCTTGGTATTTCACATATTCTGTCCGGGCCTTTTCAAGGGCTTGCCCGTGGCTGACCCGCCCGGCGCCTATAAGCAATTGTTCTCCGGTGGCCGTCAGAACGGTGTCGAGGTGCGAGGCCCAGTCGCGCATGGTCATCGGAACATGGCGTCCGGCCTGCCGCTCGGCAAAATCCAGATACCCGGATACGAGTTGGCCCAACGCGCGCAGCTCGGCGGCGGTCAGGTAGTTTTTGGCAATCACCGCGTCGGCAAGGTGCGGTCTGTTTCCGGCGAATGTCATCAGGCCCATGAAGTCTTTTTCCGCGTCGGCGCGGGCATGTATCACCTCGGCGGCGGTCTTGCCGTGGATGGCGTAATGAATCTTGTTTTGGACTTTCTTGAAAAAGGCAACGGACTCACCGGCGCTTGGGTCGTAGTCAATGCTGGTGGCGTAGATGTCCAGAATCTGCCGGTGGAAAACTTTCTCGCTGGTGCGGATGTCGCGGATGCGCTCAAGGAGTTCCTTCCAATAATCACCGCCGCCGGGATTTTTCAGGCGGTCGTCGTCCATCGTGAAGCCCTTGATGATATATTCGCGCAGTCGGATGGTCGCCCATTGCCGGAAACGCGTGGCGACCTTGGAGTTGATGCGGTATCCGAGGGAGATGATCATATCGAGATTGTAGAACGGCAATTCCCGTTCAACGCTTCTGTTGCCCTCGGTCTGAACCTGTCGGAATTTCCGACAAGTTGCGGCTTCGTCCAATTCTCCTTCCTTGTAAATGTGCTTGATGTGCTCAACCACATTGGTGCGGGATGTTTGGAAAAGTTCCGCCAGTTGTTGTTGTGCCAGCCAAACGGATTCGTCCTCAAGGCGCACGCTGACTCTGGCGATTTTGTCGTCCGTCTCGTAGATGATGATTTTCGGCG
>JAISGL010000262.1 GCA_031263125.1 Opitutaceae bacterium
GTTCATGGTGTGATTAACTGATGTTACGCGTCAGCGCCTGGGAGCGCGGGCATCTTTGCCCGCGATTAGTGTTCGGAATACACCAAGCGGGCGCACGGTGTTTCGCGGGCAAAGATGCCCGCGCTCCCAGGAAAGGCATTCGCGTTGGTTTCGGCCAAACGCGGGGGGACGGATTTGGGTGACATGATGGGCTGGTGCTTTGGGTGACATGATGGGTTGGGGTTTTGCGCGGTCGGTGGGCCGGCCGGAAGGCGGCGCTCCCAGGCGGCGGCGCGAATAATACATGGGCGGGACGCCCATGCTACACTCGGACGCGGGCAAGATGCCCGCGCTACGTTCGGATATGGACGGGATGCCCGCGCTACGTTCGGATATGGGCGGGACGCCCGTGCCCCGCCGACGCAGGGCCGCGGTCGCGCTTTTGCGAGGCACGACCGCGGCGGTTCTGCGTCCGGGCGCTCCGACAGACCAATGTTGTCGCGCCCGGAAGGGTTCCCGGTTGATACAAAACTGTCCGGGGAAAATCGCATCAGAAGGTCAGTTCGTAGGTGACGCGGCAGGAGCGCGGGGTGGCGATATACTTCGAGGCGGAGGTGGGATGCGTCACGATGTCGTGGCGGTTGAAGAGGTTGTCCACGGCGGCGTTGATGGAGCCGAATTTTCCGAGGGAGACGCCGGCCTTGAACGTGGCGGGCACCATTTCGCGGGTTTCGATGATGACGCCGGCGCTGCCCGGGTTTTGGCGGTGGCCGAGGTAGGCGACGTTGAAGGAGGCGGAGTAGCGGCTCCATGCCCAGCGGGCGCGGAGGCTGGCCTGCACTTTGCCGATGACGGGGAACCATTTTTTGCTCGCGGCGTTTTGCTGCTCCGGCTCGTTATACGCGGCGGAGCCTTCGATGGTGATGGCGGAACCGATTTTTTGCGCGATGGAGAACTCGATGCCGGGGTTGCGGAAGGGGGAGTTGTCGGCGTAGAATTCCTTGTCGTTGGTGGCGTCGGAGCCGCGGCTTTTCCAGGAGAGGAGGTGGTCGAAGTCCATGTAGAAGACGTCGAGGCTGGCGAGGGTGCGTTTGCCTTCCCATTTGACGCCGACTTCGTAGGTCCAGCCGGTGTCGGGGTCGAGGTTGGGGTTGGCGGAGGTGAGGGGGCCGCTGACGTAGAGGGTGCGGAGGCTGGAGACGGAGAAGGAGCGGCCGATGTTGGCGTAGGCGCTGAAGCGGCCGGGGAAGGTTTGCAGCAGTTGGAATTGCGGGGTGAAGGCGTAGATGTTGCCGCGGTCGTAATAGCTTTCGCGGAGGGCGAGGTTGGCGGTGAGGCTGTAGTCGTTGATTTTGTAGAAGGTCTCGGTGGCGCGGACAAAGATGCCGACGCTGTCGCGGTCGTATTTGCTGAGGGCGCCGTTGGAGTAGTCGGTGTTGTCAATCGCCTCGTGCATGGCGGTGGCGCCGAAGAGGAATTGGGGGATGCGCGGGTTGTCGAACTTGAGCTGGTATTGGAAGTCGCCGCCGAAGACGTTGCCCTTGATGTCGGCGCCGCTGTTGACGTAGCCGGCGGGTCTGGAGGCGGAGACGGAGGGGTTGGCGACGCCGTAGATGTTTTTCCAGTCCATTTCCTGGAGGTTGGCGAAGAGGTTGAGCGACCAGTTTTCGCCGTGGCCGTTGGCGCGGATGTAGTCGTTGGTGAGGCGGTCGTCGTAAATCGTGACCTGGCCGGCGTCGGACCAGTCGGTGACCCACGCGACTTTTTTGTGGGCGATGGCCGTGTTGACGGTGTAGGCGCGCTGCCAGTAAATGCTCCACGGGCCTTGGGAGAACATGACGCGGGCGGAGCGTCTGATGGCGCCGCCGAACTCGTAGTCGTTGCCGGTGGCGGTGCCGCTGTCGGAGGTGCCTTTCACGGAGCCGAGGTTTTGGTAAACACCGGCGACGCTGACGCCGCCGCCACCGCCGGGGCCGGCGTTCCAGCCTTGGTGGAGGGCCAGGGTGTATTGCTGGTAATTGTAGTCGCCGAGCGAGACGGAGACGGAGTTTTTGTCGGGGTGGCCGGTGATGATGTTGATGACGCCGCCGGCGGCGTCGGCGCCGTAGAGCGAGGAGGAGGCGCCGCGGACGATCTCGGTGCGCTTGATGACTTGCACGGGGATGTCGCCGGTGAAGTAGAAGCCGTTGTTGTTGGCGGGCATGCCGTCAACGAGCATGAGCGTGCCGTATTGGGAGCCGCGGATGATGTTCTTGGACACCATGGTCGAGAAGAACTGGCCGTTGGGCAGTTGCTGGTGGAGGGTGATGCCGTCGGCGAAGCGGAGGGCCTCGAAGAGGTCGGCGGCGCCGGTGGCGGCGATGGCGGTTTTGTCCATCGTCGCGACGGAGGCGGGCGTCTCGAAGAAGCGCTTCGTCTCGCGCATGGCGGTGACGTTGTAGGGGTCGAGCTGGACGACGGGGGCGTCGATGGCGACGGAGGTTTCGCGGGACTGGGCGGAGAGCTGTCCGGTGACGGCGGCGCCGGCGGCGAGGAGCGCGAGCGCGGCGAGGGCGCGGCGCGTGTTTGCGAGGCGCGTATTTGCGAGGCGCGTGTTGCGATGTGTGTGCGGGATTTTCATCGGTGGTGATGTGTTGATTGTGTTGGTGTGTGATTTGGTCTGCGGAAAGGGTTGGGAAAATTGCGGCGGGCGGGGACGGATGGATGGATGGGAGGTGGCGGTGGTTATGCGCGGCGCGAGGCGCGGCCTTGGCGGAACCAGCCGAGGGCGAAGAGGGCGAGGGCGGCGGCGAGAGCGATGGCGAGGCGCGCGGGGAACGCGGCGGCGGGCGCGGCGGCGGTGGCGGCGGTGGAGGGCGCGGGGGCGGGTGGTTGTGATTTTGGGGAAATGTCTTCGAGGGCTTTGCCTTCGACTTGCTGCGATGGCGACTGCGGCGGGGGCGCGGATTGTGCGGGCGGAGGTGTGTTTTGTTGCGGCGTGGGTGGCGGCGTGATTGCGGGAGCGGGCGCGGGAGCAGGGGCGGGGGCAGGGGCAGGGGCGGGTGCAGGCGCGGGAGCGGGGGCGACGGAGCCGGCGTAAACGCCGGCGCTGCCACTCACTATGAGGGGAGTGGGGGCGACGGGGGGCGGGGCGGCTTCGCGGAGGGTTTCGATTTCCAATTTTTCCTCGGCGGCGATTTGTTGCGCGGCTTTCGCGGAGGCGTCGCGGAGGGTGGAGATGGTTTCGGGGGCGGCGGCCCAGTAGCCTTTGTCAACGGCGACTAACATGCGGTCAACCATCGACTGGTAGGCGCGGAGGTTGCCGGCGGTTTCAAAGCGGGCGCGGATGTCGAGGTCGTATTTGTCCTGCACATACACTTCGAACATTTGCTGCCATTTTTCGGCGCCGACGGCGTCGGGGACGGTGACTTGCCAGCCGAAAAGGTTGTCCGTCACTTGCATGATGAAGCGCGCGCCGGCGTAGCCTTCGTCGAGCATGGCGTCGATCCATTTGGGGTTCAGGTAACGGGCGCGGAGTTCCTTGCCCATGAAACGTTCGAGCGTGACAACCGAGGCGGCTTTCGGGTCGGTCATGTCGGCTATCAGAACCTCGGGAGTCGCCCCATCGCTGACTTGCCGGACGGCGAGCGCGGCGCCGCCGAGGTATTGGAAAACGTCGTCGTTATCGAGCGTGCCGTAGAGGTTGGTCGAGCGGCTGTGGATGACGCCTTTCGCGTTTTTGAGCGCGAGGCGGAATGCGTGTCCGCCGAGGTCTTCGCCGTCTTTTGCCGGGCGGTCGCCCCAGAAGCCCTGGCCGAAGAGGTGGCTCATGCGGTTGAGGTAAACGCCGGCGACTTCGCTTTCGTTTGTCCACGAGCCGGATTTGCCAACGGCGGTGGCGGCGACGCCGTTGCCGTAGACGCCGGGAGGTTCGGTGAAAATGCGGACGGCGGCGATGCGCGCCGCTTCACCGGGGGCGATGCCGCGGGCGATGAGTTCGGCACGCACGGCGGCGGTGTTGCGCGCGATGGGGTTGTCGTCTTCGCGCAGGTCTTTCACGGCGTCCACGGCCTTGTCCACGAGCAGCACGAGATTGGGGAACAGGTCGCGGTAGAGGCCGGAGGGCGTCACGGTGACATCGACGCGGGGGCGTCCGAGTTTTTCGCGGGGGATGACTTCGACGCCGTCGACGGTGCCGCGCACGCTCCACACGGGGCGCACGCCGAGGAGCGCGAGGATTTGCGCTTCCATCGCGCCTTCGTGGCGGTTGGTCTCGGTGGCCCAGAGGTTGACGACGAGGCGGTCGGGAAACGCGCCGTCGTGGCGCGCACGGTAGTGCGAGATGTAGTCGCCGGCCATTTTTTCACCGGCCGCGTAGGCGGCGGGTGAGGGGAGGCGCATGGGGTCGAAGCCGTAGAAGTTTTTCCCGGTGGGCAGCGAGGCGGGGTTGCGCACGGGGTCGTTGCCGGGGCCGGCGGCGATGTAGTGGCCGGCGAGCGCGGCGGAGAGCGCGTCGAGTTCGGCGGGGGCGGAGGCTTCGATGGCCGCGATGAGGCGGGCGAGGCGTTCTTCGCGTGCGCGGGGCGCGGCGGTGTGCGCGCCGGCGGAGGCGGAGGGTGGAAGCGGCATCTTGCCGCTTGCGGTAAGCGGCGGGACGCCGCTTCCACTTTGGGTTTCGGCTTCGAGGATGGCCTCGGCGGTGGATTCGCGCATGGCGGGCGCGGGCGCGACGCCGAAGGTGTGCAGGCCGAAGGGCGCGAGGTTTTCACCGATGGCTTTTATGTGGTGCTCAAGCGCCTCAAGCTGGTCGTGGTTGAGGCTCGCGTTTTCCGCGGGCGCGAGGGAGAGGTCTTTCAGGAGGCCCATTTTGGCGGCGCGCTCCGTGATGCCGGCCAGCGTGCCGTCGCTGGTGATCGAGCCGCGTTCGAGGCCCTGGTGATAATCGCCGATGAGCGCGGCGAGTTCGCGCAGGTCGGGGTTGAGGCTCGCGCGGCTGAAGGGCGGCGTCATGTGCGAAATAATCACGGCCATGCCGCGGCGTTTGGCCTGCTGGCCTTCGCCGATGTTGTCCACGATATACGGATATATCTGCGGGATGTCGCCGACCATGACCTCGCTCGCGTCCGCCGCGGTGAAGCCGGCTTCCTTGCCGGGGAGCCATTCGTGCGTGGCGTGCGTGCCGACGTGGACCATCGCGTCGGCGTTGAAGTTTTTTTGGAGCCAGAGATAAAACGCCAGATACTGGTGGTGCGGCGGGAGCGACAGGTCGTGATATGACGAAACCGCGTCCATCTCCCAGCCGCGCGTCGGTTGCGGCGCGAAGAGGATGTTTCCCCAGCGGTGGACGGGGAAAACAAAAAACGGGGTTTCCGCCGCGTCGCGCCAGATCATCACGCGGCTGTCCGCGGGCGCGCCCCATTTTTTCAGCACGGCGTCGCGGAGCGGGGCGGGGACTTCGTTTTGAAGCCACGCGGCGTATTCGGAAACGGGGAGCAGTTGCGCGCGGCCCGCGCGGACGAGGCGTTCGAGGCCGTCGTTGTCGCTTGCTTTTGGGTTCGAGCCGAAGTCGCGCACGGCGGTGAACAGGGCGTCGGGCGACGCGGGGGCGCCGGCGGTCGCGTGGGCGCTGACGGGCGCGGGGGCGTCAGCGGTCGCGTAGCCGTCGGCGCGCAGGCGCGAGAGGATTTGCCAGAGCGAGCCGGGGAGGACGTTGAGATAGGAGGCGCCGACGTTTTCGCGGCCCGGCGGGTAGTTGTAATAAATCACCGCGACGCGTTTTTGCGCGGGCGCGGTTTGCCGCAGGCGCACCCATTTTTCGACGCGGTCGGCGAGGCGTTCCACGCGCTCCGCGACGGGCATGCTGCGCGTGAAGGAAAATTCGCCGCCGCCCGGCCCGGTCACGCGTTCTTTCGTGGCGGTGACGGTGGGCGCGATGGCGCCGGCAAACTCCGCGGGCGCGATTTGCCAGGCGCGCTCCGCCACGTCGATTCCGGAGGGCGAGGCTTCCCATTCCCTGCGATTGAGGCGGTAGAGTTCGATCACGTTGATGATGGGCGCGTCGAGTCTGGCGAGCACGGGCGCGAGGCGTTCGGGGACGCTGCCCGATTTCAGCGAAAACGCGACGAGCGCGACGATGCGCGGGCGTCCCGCTTCGTCGAAATAACAACGTTCGATGACCGGCTCCGACGGCCAGCCGAAGACGGGGAGCGCGTTGAAGCCGCGCCGGTCGAGCGCCTCCGCGACGGCGGCGTGCGGGAGCATTTGTTCGTTCGTGGCGCTGCCGCGCGGAAAAATGATGCCGACCCACGGGCGGCCTTTGCGCGCCGGGTGGCGCTCGAAATACGCGGCGGCGTAGTCGTCGTATTTTTCGAAGAAGCGTCCGCTTTCGATTTCGTGGAAGCCGTTTGCGATGATTGGCGCGGGCGGATCGTAAGCGAGACCGGGGCGGACGTGGCGGGCGAGCGCGGCGCGCACGAGTTGCTTGAAATTTTCGCGTCCGCCGTGCGTGAAATACGCCGTGAGTTCGTCGTCGCGTTCGAGGCCGATTTCGGGGAAATCGGGGTCGTAGGAAGTGCCGATTGCCCAGACGCGGCCTCCCCTGGCGCGCACCGCGGGCATGTCGTCGATGATGGCGTTGAGCAGGGTGCGGCCGTGGGTGTTGACGAGGAGCACGTCGGAATCGCGAATCGTGGCGGAGCCGATTTCCGCCTGCGCGGGGTTGGCGAACACGCGGAAGTCGATGCCGGCGAGTTCGGGGTCGGCGCGCAGTTCGTCGAAGGCGGCGGCGGCGCCAGCCGAGGCGATGTCGCCGGGGAGGAAGCAGACGCGCGCGGTGTGGGGCGCGGGGCGGGGCGCGGGGCTGGATGCGGTGTGGGGTGCGGTGCTGGATGCGGCGTGGGAAGAGAGTGTCGCGGGGAACAGTGTTGCGAAGGACAGGAGCGCGAGGAATAACGCGCCAGCGCCTGGGAGCGCCGGCATCCTGCCGGCAGACAGGGCGAAACCTCGGGGCAAAGCTGACAACTTGCCGGAAAATTTGCAGAAAAACCTGCCGGCAGGATGCCGGCGCTCCCAGGCGCTGGCGCGTCGGTCACAATCCTTCGCCTTCGCATTCGCCTTCGTATTTGCATTTGCCTTCGCCGGTTTCATTTTGCGCCGCTCCTTCCAGGCGACGGTGGCGCGGTTTCGTTTTCGTCGGGCACGTAGACGACCTGGCCGCTGGCGAGACGATAGGCGGTGCCGAGACGCGTGCCCTGGCCGGAGAGGTTTTTGTCGGTGACTTTTTGCACCTTAATCTCCGCGCCTTTTTTTGTGATGATTTCCGTTTCGCCGCCGGCGGTGGTTTTCACGAGTGTGACCTCGGAGTTTTTGTCGAGAAACGTGCCTGCTGAAAAAAGCGCAAAAAGCGCGATGAGCAGCGCGACGATAAAGGCGACGCTCACGTCGAAGAGATTCGCGATGCCGGCGAGCGGGTCCTCGTCCTCGCCGGGGGCGGGGCCGTGGGCGGCGTGGCGCGGGGCTGCGTGGCGCAGGGCGGCGTGACGTGTGCGTTGGACGAAGCGCATGGTGGAATTTTCGATTTTGGATTCTCGATTTTCGATTGGGCGCTGCCGCGCCGGTGTGCTTTTGGAGTTTGGTTATTGGGATTTGGGATTTCCCGCCGGAGGCGGGTTGATTTCGCGGAGCAGGTGCTCGGCGTGGAAGGCGAGGGCCTCGCTGTCGGCGCGCACCCAGCTTTCGCGGGCGGCGGCGATGAGGTAGGCGGTGACGCTGATGCTCAGGCCGATGACCGTGGCGGCGAAGGC
>JAISGL010000296.1 GCA_031263125.1 Opitutaceae bacterium
CAGCTTTGAGTTGCGTCTCGACGACCGCCAGCGAGGCCGTTTGGAAACGGGTTGGTTTTGGATAGAGCAAGCGATAGCGACGCAAATGTTCCTCGTCGGAGATCGGAGCTTTTTTTGGAACCCTGACGAGAATATGGAAGTGGTTTTCCATGACGGCGTAAGTGAGAATGGAAACGCCGCAGTAGTCGGCGATTTGCCACATTTGGCGCCGAAGCATTTCCTTGGCGTCCTCGTCAAAGAGCCGTTCGCCGTTAACGGTGCGGGAGATGCAGTGGTAAACGGCATCCTCTCCATGAATTTTTATCCGTGCGATTCGCATGTGAAAAAGAGCATCGAAAAATAATTGTTCGTCAAGAAAATAAATAATCTGTCCCTGTATAGCATCCAATCGCGCTTGTCAAAGAAAAATTGATCCACGATCAGTGCATCAGCAGCAGCCTCGGTGCTGATGCAGACTGGAGTCTTTCGCACAACCAACGCATCGGATGACTCGAACGCAAACGACGCATGCGACAGGGAATGGTGGCTTGGCAGACTGCCGTTCGGAACCAGTCATCAGTTGCGACGTCGTCGCACCCGGTAGAGTAGGCAGGAGCGGCAGGTTGTACCACTTCCTGCCGCTTCTGCCTGCGCTGCCTGTTTTCCATGCCGAAAAAAGTTTCCTTTTCAGCGGCTGTGTCGGGGCGTAGGGTTTGGCACGTGTTTTCCGCGCTTTCCATGCTTCGCCACATGTCCTGCATGTCCCATATGATCGCACCCTGTGCGCATATCTTGCGTTCACTTGCGCTGCTGGCGGTCATCGGCGCGCTTTTTTGTCTGCCGGCGCGCGCGCTCGACTGGCTGCCCGTCACCGACGAGGACCGCGACGCCACCGCCTCCACAATCGACCCCGAGGCGGGCGCGGAGATTCTTCACCGCGTCAGACAAATCGACGACAGCAGGAGCCACGGCATCACCGAGGAATATATCCGCATAAAAGTATACAACGAAAAAGGCGTCCGGCAGCTTTCGAAAATCGATGTTCCCTACGATAATAAAAACGAACGCATCAGGAGCATCGAGGCGCGCGTCATCAAACCCGACGGCACGATCATCAATGTCGATAAAAAGGATTTTTATGATCGCGAAATCATCAAATACGGCAACCTGCGCCTGCGCGTGCGTTCGTTTTCGTTTCCCCTCATCGAGCCGGGGGTGATCGTCGAATACAAATGGCGGCGCACGTCGCGCGATAATATTTTTATGCTCAAGCTGGATTTCATGGACGACCTGCCTTCGCGGCGCGTGCTCTTCCGAATCAAGGCGCACGATCTCGGGCCGGGCACGGCCACCATGGGGCATTTTTATCTTTGCGGCGAACAGAAGATCGCCCAGGGCAAGGACGGTTTCAGTTTCATCGAGTTGAGGGATTTGAAAGCAAGCACCGTGGAGCCTTTCATGCCGCCCGTCAGCAGCGTGCAGCCGTGGATGGCGTTTTATCCGACGTTTGGCAGCGCCTCGCTGTACTGGAGTTTCGTGTCGCATGGATTTTCCGCGATCGTGACGGAGAAGACGAAGAAAGACAGCAAGCTCGTGCGCGAAACCGCCGCGAA
Organism: Opitutaceae bacterium; assembly: GCA_031263125.1. Classification (GTDB taxonomy): domain Bacteria; phylum Verrucomicrobiota; class Verrucomicrobiia; order Opitutales; family Opitutaceae; genus Ereboglobus. Next base: position 1,593 of record JAISGL010000296.1, read on the forward strand.
AATCACACAGGGACTTGCGATGCCCGGCGAGCGCATCGCCGCAATCAACGATTACTGCCGCACCCAGATAAAGAACACGGACCACGACACGACGCCAGGCGCGGACGAATCCAGGGAGCGGAGCCGGAAACTGCGCGGCCCGGACGATGTTATAAAAAACAAATCCGGCGGCACGCTCGAAGTCGGAGTATTGTTCATCGCGCTTGCCAAATCGCTCGGCATCGAGGCGCGGCTGGCTTTGTGCGCCCGCAGGAGCAACGGGCCTTTTTTGATGGGAATGCCCTCGGTCGGACTTCTGCCCGATTTGCTGATCGCCTCACACTACATGGAGGAATGGCATTTTTTCGACCCTTCGCGCCGCGAAGTGGACACGGGCATGCTGCGTTGGGAAAACGAGCAGCAAAACGCGTTCGTCGTGCTTGGTCGCGGCTACAGGTGGATAATCACGCCGAAATCGCCCGTCGAAAAATCGGCGACAAAACGCACGGCAAAATTGCAACTCGACAATGAGGGCACGCTCACGGGCAACGTGCACATTGAATACAGCGGGCACGCGGCAGTCGACGCGCGCGAACGTTTCCAAACGGAAATGCAATCGAGACTCGAGGAAAAGGTGCGCGAGCTTGTGCAGGCGCGTTTGCCCGGCGCTGAGGTGGACAATGTGACCGTTTCCCGCCGCGAGGATTTTATGAAGCCGTTTGTGCTCGGCTACAGCGTGCGCGTGGCCGGCTACGCGGAGCGCGCGGGGCAAAGGCTGTTTATACAGCCGGGCTTTTTCACAAAAGGCCAGCCGCCGCTTTTCTCCGCGACCACGCGCGCCTACGATGTTTGTTTTAATTACGCGACGCTGGCCGAGGACGATGTTTCAATAAAAATGCCGCCCGGTTATAATATTGAGCAAGGCTCGGCACCCGCGACTGTCAACCGCGTCAGCTGGGGCCGCCACGACATCCAGATATCCCACAGCCGGAAACGGGGCGAGATTTACTACAAGCGCTTTTTTGAATTCCTGCCCGTGCAGATTGCCGCGGAGAAATATCCCGAAGTCAAAAACACCTTCGATCTCACGCACCTCCGCGATTCGCACACGCTCACGCTGCGCAGTGAAAAGGAAAACGAATCGTGATCACATGCGCTCACATTCAAAACCGGTGAATAAACAATCCCTCGCAACCAACCCCGCAATCAACCCCGGCAACCAATCCACGCAACCAATCCGGCAATCAACCCATAATCCCATGTTTTATGTTTTATAAATGTTCACTGCCATTTGTACGCGTCTTCGCAATCGCAATCGCGCTCTGTCTGGCCGGATTGCCCGCGACAGCGCCCGCCTTGCGTGCGTTCGATTGGATCGCGCCCACGCCCGAAGAACTCTCCGCCACGGCCTCCGCGATTGATCCGGAGGCCGGCGCGGAAATCCTCTACCGCGTCAGACAAATCGACGACAGCGAATACGTGGCCCCCGCCACTGACGAATATATCCGGATAAAGATTTTCAATGACAAGGGCGTGCAGCAGTTCGACAAAATCGACATCGAATACGCCTCGTCCGAACGCATCAGCTCCCTGGAGGCGCGCGTCGTGAAACCCAACGGCAGCATCATCAATGTTGAAAAAAAGGCGTTCTACAACCGCGACATTGTCAAGGGCGGCGATGCAAAGGTGCGCGTGCGCTCGTTTTCATTTCCGCGGCTCGCCCCGGGCGATATCATCGAATATAAATGGTGCATCACGGCGGGAAGCAATATCCTGGCGGCCAGGTTTTTCTTCCTGAGCGCGATGCCCACGAGGCGCGCGATTTTCCGCCTGAAGCCCGCCCCGCTTGCCGAGACCCACGGAACGATGGCTTATTTCTACAAGTGCGATGAACAAAAGGCGCAGCGCGGCGATGATGATTTTCATTATATAGAAATGAAAAACCTCCCGGCGTTTGTCAGCGAGCCTTACATGGAACCGGAGCAGGATGTGCAGCCGTGGATGATGTTTTATCCGGTGCAAAAAGGACAGACGCCCAGGGAGTTTTGGGACAGTGTCGCCAAGGATGCCCGCGCCCGGGTCGAACGTTACGCGAGGAAACCAGGCAAACTCGTCAGGGAAACAGCCGCCCGGATTGGCGCCAATGCCGTCACGCCGGAGGAAAAGGTGGCGCGCATCAATGATTACTGCCGTGCAAACATTCTCAACTACTGGGTCTATAATCCGCGCGGCGGCCTGGATGCCGCAATCAGGGAAAAATACGACCGTTCACCCGACGAATTGATAAAAACCAAACTTGGAAACAGCGACGACATCCCCGTGTTGTTCATCGCGCTGGCGCGTTCACTGGGGCTGGATGCCCGCGCCGTGCTTTGTTCCAACAGGCGCGATGGCGCCTTCAAAATGGAACTGCCCATATCATATTATTTGAATGAAATCTTTGTCGCCGTGAAGATTGATGACAAATGGTGCATGTATGATCCCGCGCATAATATGGTAAGTCATGGAATGCTCCGCTGGGAAAACGAGGGCATGCCCGCCATGATTGTCATGCCAAAGGGCGTGGAATGGGTTGTGACGGCGCAGACGCCCGCGTCACGCTCGGTTACAAAACGCACCGGAAACCTCCGCCTCAATGACGAAGGCACGCTCTTTGGCGACATCAATATAGAATACAGCGGGCAGGCCGAGATCACCGCGCGTCATTTGTATCACAACGAGACGGACCAGAAAATCGAGGAGCTTGTGCGCGAAAGCGTGCAGGCGCGCCTGCCGAACGCCGAGGTGAGCGACGTGCGCGTGTCCAACTCCGACAATGTGCTGAAACCGCTTGTGCTTACCTACAGCATCAAGGCGCCCGGGTACGCCGAGAATACCGGGCAGCGCTTTTTCATACAGCCCGGTTTCTTTGTGAAAGGCGAGGACACGCGCTTCACGGAAAGCGAACGCAAACATAATATATTCTTCAAATATGGTGAAACCTGCAAGGATGACGTCACGATACGGCTGCCCGCGCACTTCCGCCTTGAGGAAGGCAGCGCGCCGTCCGGCGTGAAGCCGGGCAACTGGGGCGGATACGACGCCACCATCAGCATGAAGAAAAGCGACAACAGCATTTTGTACAAACGCGAATTTGTTTTCACACCGCTTCTCGTGCCCGCCGGTTCCTACCAAGGCGTCAAGGCCATCTTCGACATCGTTCACAACCGCGACTCGCACGCGCTCACATTCAAAACAGGCGAATAAACAATCCCCCGCAACCAACCCGGCAACCAACCAATAATCCCATGTTTTATAAATGTTCTCCACTGCCATTTGCCCGCGCCCGCGCCTCCGCAATCGTCTTCGCAATCGCGCTGTGCCTTGCCCCCGCGCTCCGCGCCGCGCAGTTGAAACTTCCGCCCTGGCTGGCCGAGGCGTCGCTGAGGCAGGCGCAGCAGACAAAGGAGACAACGGCCATCATGCTGCACGACGAGTGCATCTACACGGTTGCATCCAACGGGCGGATGACAAACACGGTCAGGGCGGCCTTTCGCATCGTGACGGGTGACGGACGCTCCGTGGCGCAGATTGGCATTCATTACGATTCCTCCTCGCAAAAAGTCACCGGTTTCAAGGCGTGGCTCGTGCGCCCCGGTGGCGAGGGCAAAACCTACTCGTCGAAGGACACCGTTGACGTGGCGACGTCGTCCGAGGCCGTTTACGCGGAATCACGCCAGATCGTGTTTTCGGCCCACGGCGACGCGTATGAAGACTGCGTTTTTGCCTGCGAATACACAGTGGAGGATCGCGGCGCCTTCGGCGAACACCGCTGGTGGTTTCAATCGCAGCATCCCGTCGCGCTGTCGCGCCTGACATGCACCGCCCCGAAAGGCTGGACGATTTCCGCCGAAATGAGAAACCACGCGCCCGTCGATCCCGTCGTGAATGGCAATTCATACACGTGGGAATTGCGCGACCTGCCCGCGATCAAACCCGAGCCGCTCAGTCCCTCGTATTTTCGTTTCGCGCCGCGCCTGAGCGTGGATTTCGCCCCGCCCGCCGGCATGAAAAATCCGCCGCTCGCCTATTTTTCCGATTGGAATTCCGTTTCCGTTTACCTGACGAATCTTCACGCGAAACCGTGCCTGCCCGACGCCGCGGTGACGGCCAAGGCGCAGGAACTGCTCGCCTCCGCCGGACCGGGCCTTTGGGACCGCATCAACGTGCTCGCCCGCCACGCGCAGGCGGTCAACTACGTGCAGATTGCGATGAACGTCGGCAGGGGTGGCGGCTACACGCCGCGCGCGGCGCCCGATGTGTTGAAAACCGGCTATGGCGATTGCAAGGACAAGACGGCGCTGCTGCGCGCGCTGCTCAAGGCCGCCGGAATCGAGTCCTACTCCGTCGTGGCGTATTCGGGGGATCGCTATCACGTCACCGAGGAGTGGCCGACGCCGCAGCAATTCAACCACGCGATCACGGCGGTCAAAATTGACGACCCCTCGATCCAGTCGCCGGCGATTGTCGACCACCCGCGGCTCGGGCGGCTGCTGTTTTTTGATCCGACGGATTATTACACGCCGCTGGGCGATCTCGATTACGATCAACAAGGCTCGCTCGTGCTTGTGCTCGCGGCTGAAAACGGCGGGCTTGTGCGCCTGCCGTTCACCCCGCCCATGTCGAACCATCTGGACCGCACCGTCACGGCGGAGATCATCAACACCGGCGCGATTGGCGGGCGCATCCTGGAAAACTACACGGGGCAGGCCGCCGTGCATGCCCGCGCGATTTACCGTTCGCCCAAGATCAAATTCGCCGACGTGATACGCGACTGGATCAACGGCACGGTCCGCGCCGCCAGACTCATCAGGACGGATGTCACCGACGCGCAGGAGCAGGGCCGGTTCGACATGACCGCGGAGTTTGTCGCGCCGGCGTACGGACAGTCGATGCGCGGCAAGCTGCTGATTTTCAAACCCGCCATCGTGAGCCGCCGCGATTTCATACCGCTCACGCAACCCGACCGGCTGTATCCCGTGGTGCTCGAGCCGCAATCGTACAACGAGGCCAGCGACATCAAAATCCCCGATGGATTTAAAATCGACGAAATGCCGCCGCCGGTGGAAACGGAAACAGCTTTCGGCCGCTACACGGCGAACTGCGCCTACGACGAGGCGACGCATCAGGTGCGCTACCGCCGCACGCTCGTGATGAACGCCGCCGAGATACCGGCATCCGACTACGCGACCGTGCGCGCCTTCTACGAAACCATCCGCAAAGCCGAGCAAACCCCCGTGGTGCTGAGTGCGCATGTCTCCGGAGCTTCACCAAAAGGCTGAGTTGAAAGCAATGGCACGCGGCGAAAGCCTCAATCAGTTTGTCGCTGAAGTGCTGGCAACTGCGTGAATCAAGACGCAAGTCCAACGCGCGTCCGCAAGTTCCGCGCGTCCGCAAGTCCGGCACAAGTCCAACGCACTGACAGGACCGGATGCGCGACGCGTATCGCGCGGCGGGCGCATCTCAAAAACGGGACAGGGCATGCCGCCAATTCTGGAGTAGAGCGGGCGTCCCGCCCGCTGACGGCGAAGCCGCCGGATCGAGTAGCACGGGCATCTTGCCCGTGGACG
>JAISGL010000303.1 GCA_031263125.1 Opitutaceae bacterium
TTGGGCCGCGGTCGCAGGGGATGGCGGCGGTGGTCACGAGGCGGACTTCGCGGTCGTCCAGAATTTCGTCGAGCGCGCGGGCGATTTTGATTCCGGGGTGACGCTTGATAAAGGCGGCCCGTTTTTTTGCGTCGGGTTCATACACCCATTTGAGCGTGGCGCCCGCCTCGATGAGGGCGGCGCATTGGGCGTTGATGTGCCCGTGATCGAAGTGCGCGGCGGCAAAAATAAACTCACCGGGTTTGACGACGGGCCGGGTTTTTCCTTGCGGCGCATAGTACAAGCCGTCGGGCGCGCTGGCGGCTGGTGGCGGGAGAGCGGGCGCGCCACGAAGCGTTCGGGCAAATGCGCCGGCGGCAAGCGCGCCGGCAGTGGTGGCAGTGGTGGTGAAAAAACGGCGTCTGTTCATGGAAAGGGGATTTGGGAATCGGGCTTTGGGAGTTTTGGTTGATTTGGGTAGTTTATACTTTTATGTAATTTATACTTTTATATAACTTATGCTTTTATATAATCTATATTTTTATTTCGCGCACTTCCCCAAGCCGGCGCACGAGCAGGCATACGAGTATGAATGCCAGCGGATATAAAACAGCCCCGGCTGTGAATACGGTCGCGAATGGCGATGTTGTCGCGGCGATGCGCCCGATTGCGAGTTGGGAAATCACACCCATCACTCCGCCCATCATGCCGCCGATGCCGGATATGGTGCCGACGACGTGTTTTGGAAAAACCTCGGCGGGCAGCGTGATGTTTGCCCAGGCCGCGTGGCTGAACATCGCGATGCAGAGCAGCGTCACCGCCAGCGCAGGGTTTGATATTTTTGTGACGAGTATAAAACTGAGCGGTATCAATACAGTGGCGGTTGCCATGACCGTCTTGCGCGAGCGGTTGAGGTCCCAGCCAAGACCGCCGATGAGCCAGCGGGGGATCGCGCCGCCGGCGATGTTGCCGAGCGCGAGCGCGGCGAACGGGATGCTGCTGTAGATTCCCAGTTGCGTCAGGCTGAAGTTGTGTTCGTCCTGCAAATATTTCGGCACCCAGAATGCCAGAAAATAGGAAATCGGGTCGGTGAGCATGCGCGCCGCGATGCAGCCCCACGCCTCTTTCATTTTGAGCAGGTTGAGAAGCGGGATTTTTTTCATCACGCCGGCTTCCTGCGCGGTCCGTCCGCTTTCGATGATGGCGAGTTCCGCGTTTGTAAGCATCGGGTGACTGCGCGGCGTCCTGAATAGAAGAAGCCAGCAAACGAGCCATACGAGGCCGAGGCCGCCCGATATGATAAACGCGGAGCGCCAGCCGGCCGCGAGCGAGATCGCCACGATGATCGGGGCGGCGATGCAGGCGCCAATCGCCGTGCCGGCATTAAAGATGCCAATGGCGAGAGCGCGTTCCTTCATGGGAAACCACTCGGAGACGGCTTTCACGCCAGCGGGGAAATTGGCCGCCTCGGTCGCGCCGAGCAGAAAACGAAACACTGAAAATTGCATGGCCGTGCGCGCGAGCGCGTGGAGGAGGCTGGCGAATGACCATCCCGTGACAAACCATGCGAGCGCCTTGCGCGTGCCGAGTTTGTCGATGACCCATCCGCTCACGGCATACATGATTGTATAGCTCACGAGAAACGCGGACGTGATTATCGAATAATGAGCATCCGTGATCTCCGGAATATCTTTCTGGATGGTGCCGATCAGGATGGAGAGCGCCTGGCGATCCAGATAGTTCAGCCCCGCGGTCAGGCAGAGCAATCCGGCTATATACCATCTGAGGCCGTTGATTTTCATGATTATTATCCAGGGGAGTTTGAAATTGATAATCTCCGTTGTGCGTATGATTACTGGGGCGTGTGATTGCTGTGGCGTGTGATTGCTGGGTACAGCGGAAATAATATGTTGGCTGCTTATAGTATTTTTGTGATTAGGAGAGGCAGGATTAAGTGCAATTGGCGCGCCCAGCGCAGTTGCATGGCGGACGGGTTATTTGATTATTTCGGCAAGCGGGACGGATGCGCCGTTTCGGGTTTTGCCCAATTCGGCAGCTTCCATGAAGGCCATGATTTCAAGTGTCTCGGCGGAGGCTACGGGCGATTTTCCCGTTTGGAAAAAAGTGATGATTTCCTTCGCGAGAGGCGCGTAGCCCGAGGCGCTGCCTTCGGTGTGGGCGGCATTGGCGCCGAAGAGCGTGAGGCCGTAATAGGATTTGGTGTCGCGCATGGCGCGGATGGTGCCGACGCGTTCCCCCGGCCAGATGCCGGTGATGATGTCGGCGTCGGGCGTGTGGGTGCGTTGCACGCTGACGCAGCCCGCGCCCATGACGGCGTAGAGGCTTTCGACGGAGTGGATGCCGTACCAGAAAAGATCGGGATGGTTCGGCTCGACCGTGGCGGGACCCCAGACAAAAACGCCCTTGAGCGCGCCCATTTTTGTCTTGGCGGCTTTTTCGAGCGCGGGTTGCGCGAGCGCGTAACGCAGCGACGACGTGCTGAACACAGGTGTGCCGTGTTGTTCGGCGAATCGGAAAATTTCGCGCGCGTCGCGGTAGGTCGTGGCGAGCGGTTTGTCGATGAAGATGGGTTTGCGGAAGGGAATGACGCGGCGCGCGAGGCCGGGGTGCGCGCGTCCGTCGGCGCTGAGGATCATGATGGCGTCCACGTTTTGCGCGAGTTGTTCGATGCTGTCCGCGGCGGTGACGCCGGGCATGGCGAGAAGCTGGCGCATGAAGCCGTCGACGCGACCGGCGCTGAGCGGCATGTCGGGGCTGAAGGCTTTGAAAACGGTGGTGACCCGTCCGCCGCCGACATGGCCTTGCGCGGCGGGGTCGTTGATGAGTTTTGCGAAAGCGGGAGCGTGTGATGTGTCGGCTCCGATGATGCCGATGCGGATTTCGCCGGCGGCAGGCATCGTGGTTTGCGGTAGCAGGCATACGAGGGGAACAAACATGAGGAATGAGCGCATGCACCCACTTGGCAATTTTGGTTGTTTCGGCGCAACGAAAGAAAAGGTAAACGTTCAATCGCGAACGCTTCGGACAGTCGCAAACGTTTCGGACAGTCGCAAATGTTTCGGATAATCACGAACGTTTCGGACAATCACGAACGTTTTGGATAATCACGAACGTTTTGGACAATCATAAATGTTTCGGACAATCACAAACGTTCAATCGCAGGAGAAATTCAGCCCCTTCGGGACATTCCCAACAGAGGCGATTGCGAAGCGATTGCACACCCTTTCGCGCCCTTTCGCGCCCTTTCGCGGTTTTTGTTTTCGGCTCTTGCTTTCGGCTCTTGCTTTCGCGGCTCTTGCATCCCGACAGCGGACGCGTAGCTTGCTCATTTGTTTATTTCCATGTCCGCCGATCTTGCACAACTCGTCACTGCCATCGCACAACGCGCCCGCGCTGCGTCCCTCGTTCTCGCGGTCGCCCCGACCGCGGCAAAAAACGCCGCGCTTATGCGCCTCGCCAGCTTGATCGCGTCATCTCAGGACGCGCTTCTCGCGGCCAACGCCCGCGACCTCGCCGATGCGAAAGCGAACGGCCTCACCGCCGCGCAAACCGACCGCCTCACGCTCACGCCCACCCGCATCACGCAACTCGTCGAAAGCGTGAAGCAGGTCGCCGCGCTCCCCGACCCCGTCGGCGAAATGTTGGAAGACACCACACGCCCCAACGGCCTTCGCATCCGCCGCGTCCGCGTGCCCATCGGCGTGATCGGCATCATCTACGAGGCGCGCCCCAACGTCACCATCGACTGCGCCATCCTCTGCCTCAAAAGCGGCAACGCCTCGATTCTCCGTGGCGGCAGGGAAATTTTTAACACCAACACCGCCTTTGCCGCGCTCATCCCCGACGCGCTCCGCCACGCCGGCCTGCCCGCCGACGCCGTGCAACTCATCCCCACGACCGACCGCGCCGCGCTCAACACGCTTCTCAAACTCGACCAATACGTGCATTGCATCATCCCGCGCGGCGGCGAATCGCTCATCCGTTTCGTCACCGGAAACGCCACCGTGCCCGTGCTCAAGCATTACAACGGCGTGTGCTTCGTCTATCTCGACGCCGCGGCCGACGCCGGCCTTGCGGAAAAAGTCACCGTCAACGCGAAGACCAACCGCGTCTCCGCCTGCAATTCCGCCGAGCAGCTCCTTGTGCATCGCGACGTCGCCGAAAAACTCCTCCCGCGCATCGCCCGCGCGCTCATCGCAAAAAAAGTTTCCCTGCGCTGCGATGCCGGAAGCGCCGCGATTCTCGCCCGCGAAAACATCCCTCACACCGCCGCGACCGCCGCGGACTATCGCGCGGAATTTCTCGACTACATCATGGCCGTGCGCGTGGTCGATTCCGTTGACACCGCCATCGCGACCATCAACCGCGACAGCTCGGCGCACAGCGATGCGATCATCACGCAAGACGAAGTGACCGCCCGTCGTTTCCTCGCCGGCGTGGACAGCGCCGCGGTTTTCTGGAACACCTCCACGCGTTTCAACGACGGTTTCGAGTTCGGTTTCGGCGCCGAGATTGGCATCAGCACCGACCGCTTGCACGCCCGCGGCCCGATGGGATTGCGCGAACTGTGCAGTTACAAATTCCTCGTCGAAGGCAACGGCCAGTTGCGCGGATGAGTTGAGCGGCGGCAGTCACCGTCGGACGAAAGCATATCGATCGCCGACATCAATCACTGACCTGCTCGGTGCGCCCGACAGGGTGCAACTGATGTTACGTCGCAGCGTCTGGGAGCGCCCTTGGGAGCGCAGGCATCTTTGCCCGCGATGAATTTTCGGAATGCACCAAGCGGGCGCACGGCGTTTCGCGGGCAGAGATGCCCGCGCTCCCAGGAACAGACTTCGTGTTGTCCCAGGAACAGATTTCGCGCTGCCCCCAAGAACAGATTTCGCGTTGCTCCCAAGAACAGATTTCGCGTTGCTCCCAAGAACAGACTTCGCGTTGCCCTCGCCCAATCGCGGAGTTCGGGTTTGGTTGGCGGTGGAAGAATACGGCGGCGCCTTTTGAACTGATGTTACGCGTCCGGCAGGTTTTCGCAGAGGCGGACCTTGTGTCAGGCCGCGAATTACCAGTGTGGCCTCCCATGCGGGCGCGGCCTGACGCAAGGTCAGGCTCTGTATAATCCTGCCGTCCGCGTAGCACCAGCTGACGTAAGTAACATCAGCTGGCGTAAGTTGCCAGACTTGCCCTGCCCGTTTGTTGCGTCCTGCCCGTTTGTTGCGTTTGTCGTTGTGTCGTTGAGTCGTTGAGTCTGTTCACGCCGTTTCGATTCAGCCGGACGCAAGCGTGCGCCGTCGTGGCGTGCGCAAAACCATGATTTCGTCCGCATCACTATTGCCGCCCACGCTACTGCCGTCGCCCGTGCCGCCCCAGTCGCAGACGGGCGGCAGGACGCAGGGTTCCTTGCGACGGCGCAACCCTGTCTTTCGTCGGAGGAGCGTGAGATGTTTTGCGACAAAGGCCCTGCCGCCGAGCACGCCTCCGTTAGTAAAATAACGTATCTGGCATCTCAATGCAGTGGTCAGTGGCAGCTTCCCTCCCGCGTGCATCGTTTCCTCGAAAAGATTTTCCGAAACGGCAGCTTTGCCAGCGCGTGGTTTGGCGCCGCTGCCGATAATCATGAGCCGGTAGTATTCTTGCGCAGCCTGCCAAGTGCGCGCGTCATCCTCGCCGATGACATGCACAAGCCCCGACTGTGCAATTTTCCTGCCCGCGACAGCCTCGCTATAGCCGCAAAACCGGTAGTCCTTGGGATCGTCGACGAGTCCTGCGCGCACGGGATTCAAATCAATGTATGCAGCCACGACGCGAACAGCGCGTCCGTCCGACTGAACGAGCACACTCTTGAAACGCTCGGCCCAGAGCGTGCCGAAGCGGTTGTGTGTTTTGTTGAACCAAATGGTGAAGCGTTGTTTGAGCAACTTCATGAAAGCCGAGACATCATCCATAAGCGCAAGCTGTTGTTTGCGCCAGGCGTCGGCGTCAGGACCGCCGGCCTTGAGCTGCGCTTCGACGGCCGCCAGCGAGGCGGTTTGGAAACGAGTTGGTTCCGGGTAAAGCAAGCGATAGCGACGCAAATGTTCCCCGTCGGAGATCGGTGCTTTTTTTGGAACTCTGACAAGCACATGGAAATGGTTTTCCATGATGGCGTAGGTGAGTATGGAAACGCCGCAATAGTCGGCGATTTGCCACATTTGCCGACGAAACATTTCCTTGGCATCCTCGTCGAAAAGCCGTTCGCCGTTAACGGTGCGTGAGATGCAGTGGTAAACGGCATCTTCACCATGAATTTTTATCCGTGAAGTTCTCATACGGAAAACAATCACCGAAAAACAGCCACGAAGCAAGGTAATCTAGAATCTGTCCCTGTATTTTATAACCTCTTTACAATTTCCATTTGCGCATGCCAAAGGAACTGATTCATGACTATTCAAACGACGCATTGGCTTGCCCAGCGTGACACAGGCACGTCTACTTGGTTTTTCTTGCGAGACGCGTTGCGCTTTGTCGGGTGACTTGGTGCCAAGCGTCAGCGACATCCGCCAATCGCCGCTCCCAGTATCCAGTCAATCGTCATCAGTCAGGCAGCTCCCCTCTGGAATTACTCCGATTTGGCGACGTTTTAAGGATGACTATGCAATGGTGTGAATGCAGCACAGACAGGCTGGGCTGCATTTTTTTGGTGCATCACTTCCTCCACACGCCGTGCTCTCATACGTACGCGGCGCGATTTTACGCACTTCATAAAGGCGATTGTAGACGGGCGTCATCCGCACGCGGGCAAAATATGGCTGGTGATGGACAATCTCAACACGCACAACTTCGCCTCACTTTATGAAACTTTGCGCCAGCCGAGGCCCGGAGGCTGGTTGAAAAACTTGAGATTTATTACACACCCAAGCATGGAAGCTGGCTCAACATATAGCCAAGATCGAATTGAGCGCGCTCAATGGCCAATGCCTGAAGCGGCGCATCCCCGCCGTCGAGAAAATGTGCCACGAAGTCGCTGCATGGCAAACGCACCGCAACAATCGCGGCGCGCCGGTCAACTGACGTTTCACCACTGACGACGCCCGTATCAAATTAGCCCGAGTTCCGCAGTTCACCCGGACGGCGAAAAAACTTTCAGAGGAAAGTGTTTTTTTGTCCGGGCGCTTTTCAGAGGGAAACGTTATCGCGCGGAGCATGTAGTGCCGAAAATGCAGCAAAAAAATGCAACCTCCTGTTTATCAACAATCGCAGTTCTCGAACTGCGGAACTCGGGTTAGCCCACATTTATTCGAAATTATAAATATTATAAGATACCAAGGAGGCGCTCGAAAATAGCATTGCTGCCTTTAAACCACTTTATCGCTCGCAGCAGGTTTCAAATGTAAGATATGTCATTCTCGCGGGCATACTAACCGCCTTGGCGGATGGGGGGCATGGTGGCGCCGTCAACCCAGATTCCCTCGGTGAGCACTGTTTTCGGCGCCGCGGGCAGGCCGTAGTTGCTTGTAATCAGGTCCTGCGTGACGAGGTCGATACCCGCGGCTCCGACGAGATCGGGGCGCTGGTCAATCCCGGCGACATCCCGGTGCACGTCGGAGCGGTCAAGCAGGGCCAGCGCGATGTCTCCCGGAACTTTTATGCCCGCGGACCTGATCCGCTCCACCCACGAGGGCCTGAGCACCAGCAGCGCGTCCGGTTTATATTTAAAAAGCCATTTTTTCAGCTCGGTGTCGGAAATGGAATCCCGGTAGAGTATGGGAACACGCGCCGCCGGCTCCAGCGTGGTTTGGTGGGCGAGAAATCCCGCCATCAACAAATGCTCCGTCTTTTCATCGTCCTCGTCGTTCAACAGCAGGCCCGGCTTTTTGTATCCATACTGGCGCGCTTTCTTGATCGCCATCGTGATGGTGTGGAATTGGTGGTTCACACTCCGGTTCAACATCGGCGTCTGGAGCGTGTATCCAAGAGTCGCCGTGCAATTATGCTGCCAGGGGAGCGTTATGGTGTAATTCGCCTTCGTTCCGGGCGACAGGAGCACGCCGGATATGTTTCTGGCATATAATATTTTTCCCAGTCGCGCATCTGTCAGCACTCCTTCGCCATAATGAAAATAAACAAGATCGTAGCCGAGATCACCGGCGCGCTTTTTCGCGCCTTCGAAATATCGCCGGGCCGCGGGAAGGACATCCATCGCCGCCGCCGGAAACGGCGTGACGTAGGCAAGCGAGCACCAGCGCCGGGAATCGCTCCTGCTCCTCAAATCGACCATCAGGGCAGATATGAGCGGGTTCGGGCGGTAGCCTATCTTTTCCGCGCATGCGACAATCTTTTCCCGCGTGGATTTTGGAATGCTGGGGTGCGAGCGGAGCGCGAGCGACACCGTGACCCGGCTCACGCCGATGATGTCCGCGATTTGTTGTAATGTTGGCCGAGGCATGTGGAGTGCGTAAAAACGCGGTTTCAACAAAGGCATCCCGGCCCGGATGCGCAAGCTGACTTTGGGTTTGCCGGGGGGAGAGACGGTGAGGAGGTGAGGCAGTAAGGCGGCGAGGCAGTAAGGCGGCGAGGCAGTGAGGCGACTTAAATCGAGTTAACTGATGTTACGCAGCCCGTAGGGCCAGACCTTGTGTCAGGCCGCACACGCGTGGGAAGCCACACTGGTAATTCGCGGCCTGACACAAGGTCAGGCCCTACAAAATCTGCCGGCTGCGTAACATCGGGAGTTAAGTCGACTTAAGTCGATTTAAGTCGGCGCGGGGCGATTTAAGTCAGCGCAAGCCGACTTGAGCCGGCGCGGGGCGACTTGAGGCGGCGCGGGGGCGAGTTATGCCGGCGCGGGGAAAAATCGGGGGCGGGCAGGCGGGTGTCACTCTTCGTTTGAGAAGACGCTTTGCACGTCGTCGAGGTCGTCGAGGGCGTCGTGGAGTTTTTGGAGCGATTCGCCAGCCGCGGCGTCGATGGCCACGGTGTTGTTCGGGATGTAGGCGATTTCGGCGGAGTCGGGTTTGATGCCGGCTTGCTCAAGCGCCTGCGATATTTTGTCGAACGTGACAATCGGGCCGCGCACTTCGTAACCTTCATCCGTCGTTATCACGTCGTCGGCGCCGGCTTCGAGGACGATGTCCATGAGTTTTTCCTCACCGGTTTTGTCCTTCGCAATGAGAAACTGGCTCGCGTGCGCGAAGTTGAATGCGACCGCGCCCGCGCCGGCGAGGTTGCCACCGAAGCGCGTGAACACGCTGCGCACCCCGGAGGCGGCGCGGTTTTTGTTGTCGGTCGTGACCTTGACGATGAAGGCGACGCCGCCGGGGCCGTAGCCTTCGTAGGTGGCGTCTTCGTAGGACACGCCGGGCAACTCGCCCGTGCCTTTTTTGATGGCGCGGTCGATGTTGTCGTTGGGCATGTTGGCGTCGCGCGCCTTGATGAGGAGGGTGCGCAGTCGCGGGTTGGCCGAGGCGTCACCGCCGCCGGCTTTCGCGGCGAGCGTGAGGTCGCGCGAGATGCGGGAAAAGATTTTGCCTCTCTTGGCGTCGACGGCGCCTTTGAAGTGTTTCAGTTTGGCCCATTTGCTATGTCCTGCCATGTGGGGATGCGGAGTTTAAGTTGAGAGTTTAGGTTTAAGTTGGCGCGCGGAGATTGGAGGGTTTGCGCGGGCGTGTCACTTTTTTCTGGAGGGTGTCACGTTTTTCATCGGGCGCCGGCCTGTGCCTGTCCCGGCTGCGACGGTGGCGGGCGCGGGCGCGGTGGGCTTGTCTTTCATCCGGTTGACGATGAGTTGCTGGCAGATCGTGAAGGCGCCGTTGATCGTCGAATAGAGGGCGAGGGCGCACGAGAAGTTGTAGCAGAAGAGGGTGAAAATGACGGGCATGATTTTCATCATTTTCGCCTGCGCGTTGTCCACGGTAGGCGATGGCGTGAGGCGCATTTGGATGAGCATCGTGGAACCCATGAGGAGCGGCATGATGTTGAGGGGAAGGCCAAAGATGCGGGCAATCGTGTCGGGCGCGGAGAGGTCGCTTGCCCAGAGGAATCCCTGGAAGCGGAGTTCGGCGGTGCTTTGCAACATCACAAAAAACGCGACGAAGAGCGGCATCGTGATGAAGATCGGGAGGCAGCCGCCCATCGGGTTGACCTTGTGTTTTTTGAAAAGCTCCATCGTGGCCTGGTTCATCTTTTGCGGGTTGTCCTTGTACTTTTCGCGGAGAGCCTGCATTTCGGGCTGGATTTTTTGCATGCGCTTGGCGGAGCGCGAGGCGGCGAGCGTGAAGGGCACGGTGACGAACTTGAGGAGGAGCGTCATGAGGACGATGGCGATGCCCCATTGGCCGACGAAGCCGTGCATGAAATTCATGAGCCAGTTCATGAAGGGCGCGATGGCGCCGGAGAACATGATGCGGTTGAAAAAATAGCGTCCGTATTGCATGACCTCGTCCTCGTTGTGCTGGGAGAAGGCGCGGATGCGGGTGTATTCCTTGGGGCCGCCGTAGTAGTTGAAACCGAGTTTGGTTTCGCCGTTGGGCGCGAGGGCGGGCGCGTCGAAGGAGGTGATGACGGTGAGGCCGACGGCGGGCGTCGTCATGCCGCGCAAGGGCGGCAATTCGATGCGGCGGGTGAGCATGCCGCGACCGGGCTGGTCGGGCGTGAGGAGGCCGGTGAAGAACTGGTTGCTGACGGAGGCCCAGACGATTTTTTCGGACGTGCTGACGTAGGGAACGGGCTGGCTCGCCCCGATGCCGAAGAAACCGTTGCCGCCGGCGAGCGCGGCGCGTTCGATGAACTGCGATTTGTCGCCGTTGTTGTATCCGCTGCCCAAATACGTGCCGACGTCGCGTTCGTTTGCGGGGGAGGCCGTGCCGATGTTGAACGAGAGGATGGGGAGCGGCGTGGCCTGGTCGGTGAGGTTGCGGAGCGTAAGCTCGTGGCGGATGCGGTAGGGGTCGCGGCCTTTTTCGGTCACGCCGGCGGGTTCGATGCTGTAGCGGCGCAACACTTCGATGCGGTCTTCAAAAATGGTGCGGTAAATGACTTCGCTCGCCGTGCTGGAGACGAGTTCGTAGCGCACGTGGCGGTCGAGTTTTCCGGAGGTGAAGGCGTCGGTCGAAAACGCGAGGATCGGGTCGGCGTGTTTTTCGTTGAACACGAAGGGCGCGTCGGAGCCTTTCCGGTCGGGATATTTTTTGAAGGCGATGTCCGAGATCGCGCCGCCGTAATCCGTGAAGCGCGCCTGGATGTAGTCGTTCGAGAGTGTCACGTGGCGCGCGTCGTCGTTTGCCAAGGCGAGGGGGGCGAAGCTCGCGTTGGTCGTGCCTGCGGCGTCGGGAATCGCGGACGCGGGCTGGGCGCCGGAGGCGGGGGCCGGGCTGGCGGTGGCGGGCGCGGATTGCGCGGGATACGCGGGTTGTGCGGGAGGCGCGGGAGGCGGCTGCTGCCTGGGTGTCTGCGAGTTCGTGTAGAACATGAGGCCGAACGCGGCGACCAACAGTAACATGCCGATGGCTAGATTTTTTTTGTCCATTATGCGAAAGGGTCTGGTGTGTTGAAAATTGAAAGAGTGTGAGTGCGCGAGTGAGTGAGAGAGAGTGTGTGAGTGTGCGCGAGTAAGTGAGAGTGTGAGTGTGAGTGTGTGTGCGAGTGAGTGTGTGCGAAAAAAATCAGGCCACGCGCTCGCAACGCAGGCGGCGCAGACGGCGCGGCACGGCGGAAACGGAAGGCGCGGCAGAAACAGCGGCGGCGGCGGGCGCGGAGGAAACGGGAGGCGGCACGGGATCGAATCCGCCCGCGCTCAGGGGCGTGCAGCGGAGCAGGCGCCAGAGCGCGAGCGCGAGGCCGCGGAACAAGCCGTGCGCGCGAAGCGCCCCGGCGGCATATTGCGAACAGGTCGGATGAAAACGGCAGCCGCACGCCGGACCGGCCGCGGCGTGCAAAACCGGCGAGAGCACGCGTTGATAGACGGCGATCAAAAAAAGAAACGGCGCGATGAGCAGGCGTCTGGGCAATGTGCTGGCGGGTTGTTTCACGGTTCGGTTTTTTTGCCAAAAATGCGGCGGCAGGCGTCGTTGAATTTTTGCTCGATCACGGAAAAATCCTGTTCGTTGAGCGAACGGCGGGCGACGAGCATGATGTCGTAGCCCGGCGGGACAAGCTGCTGGTTGCGCCGGAAAACCTCGCGGAGGCGGCGCTTGGCGCGCACGCGGTCGACGGCCTTGCCGACCGCCGCGTAGGAGGCGACAACGCCGAGACGCGAGACGACGCCGAGACGC
>JAISGL010000341.1 GCA_031263125.1 Opitutaceae bacterium
GCGCAAGCCGCCGCAGAAGTCGGAGCGGCCCATAGTAGCGAAGAAGGCGGTAACGACGCCGGAGCAAAGGGGCCGTGCTTGAACGAAGCCAACAGAGAAGGGAAGGACAAGGTGATGGCCCGCGCAGGCGGGATAGTAACACCGCAAAAAGTCCGGGAACTTCAACGGAGGCCATGCCGCAAGACGAAGGAAAACAAACGCTGGCGAGCCTGGACCCTTTATGGGGAACTGACGCGCCAGGACATACTCGAAACGGCCGCCAGAACGGTCGTGCGAAACGCCGGGGCAGCGGGGCCTGACGGGCAGACGACCATGCAGCTCAAAGCAAACATGGACGCCATGCTCAAAACCCTGCGAGACGAGCTGCGGGAACACCGCTACAAACCCGGCGCGGTCAAACGCGTGTGGATACCCAAGGCCGGAGGCAAACGCCGCCCCCTGGGAATCCCCAACGTGAGGGACCGCGTCGTGCAAACGGCGTTGCTGCTGCTGCTCGAACCCATATTCGAAGCAGTGTTCAACGAACACAGCTACGCATACCGGCCCAAACGAAGCGCGCAAGACGCAGTCAACGCCATCCGCGAAGCACTGCGGCGGGGACGAACCGAAGTCATGGACGCTGACCTGAGCGCGTACTTTGACACGATAGACCACGCCGCGCTGCTCAAACTGGTGACGCGAAAAGTAAGCGACGGAAGCATCCTCAGGCTGCTCAAAGCAATACTGCGAGCACCCGTGATTGAACACACACAGCGAGGAACCAGAATCCAGGCGAACCGCACCGGAACGCCGCAAGGCGGAGTAATCTCGCCGCTATTGGCCAACCTGTATCTCAACAGCCTCGACCACGCGGTGAACGAAAACCCGGAGCATGACGCGGAACTCGTCCGTTACGCGGACGACTTTGTGTTGTTATGCCGGCCCGGAAAAAGCGGCCCGCTGTATGAAAGGCTCAAACGTTATCTGGAGGCAAAGAAACTCAAGCTCAACGAAACGAAAACCCGTGTGGTGGACAGCCGCCGGGAAAACTTCAGTTTCCTTGGCTTTGAGTTCAGCAACCGTAGAAGCGTGCGAAAAGGAACCCGCTATGTGCATGTGGAACCGGCAAGGAAAGCGAGGCAGCAACTCAGGGAAACGGTCCGGAGGGAACTCAACCGCTGGACAATCCACGAGAGCTGCGCGCAAGCAGTGAGAACAGTCAACGCGATCGTGCGGGGCTGGTCGAACTACTACTACTGGGGACATTGCACGCGAGTGTTCAATCAGGAGCAAAACTGGGTGAGGCAGAGGCTGCGAAACTGGCTGTGGCGCAAATATGGAAGCGTGCATGCGAAGTATAAGTACTTCAGCGACGAGAGACTCGAAGGGCAGTATAGGCTCTGGAGGATGCCGCTGAAGGCGACATGGACCGAAAGTCGAACGGAAGAACGTTCACGGAAAGCCGGATGCGGGAGAACCGCCCGGCCGGTTTGATGAGGGGCGGGAGCGGCCGGTTGTACCACTTCCTGCCGCTCCTGCCTACTCTACCAATGACTGGTATTGCGCAGAAGACAGGATTTTGTAGCGCCTGACCTTGTGTCAGGTCTCTCGTAGCGCAGGCTGCCAAGCCTGCTTTGCCTGCCGCGCGCCACTGGGTGTTCGTTTTTCGAACCGGGCGAGGCTTCGCCTCGTCAGCAGGCTTGGCAGCCTGCGCTACGTACGTGCTGCGTAACATCAGACAGCCAATAATACCACCTCTCCAAAGTTCTTCAGGTCTTCGCCCTCTACCCTTGCTCTCTACCTTCGCCCTCTACCCTTGCTCTCTCCCCTCGCTCTCTACCTTCCCCTCGCCCTCTACCTTCCCTTCGCTCGCTTCCGCGTTCGCGACTGGATGTGCGCGCCCTTGCGGTATTCGAGCGGCGCCACACCGTACGCCGCGTGAAACGCGCGGCTGAATGTGTAGATCGACGAAAACCCGCACATCTCCGCGATCTCGCTCACGCGCCGCGAACTCAGCCGCAGCAATCCGCGCGCCTTTTCGAGCCGCAGCCGCCGCACGTGTTTGCCGATTGGCACGCCGCACGATTCGCGAAAACGCGCCCGCAAATGACTCGCGCTGATTCCGAGGGCGGACGCCATTTCCTTGACGCTCGGCGGCAGCGCGCGATTTTCCGCAAGCTCGTTGACCTTCGTCATCAGCCCCGGCCCGCCCGAGGCGATTCCGCCCGGCGTTCCCGGGGCCGCGTTCGCCGCCACGCCTTGCGCGCGCCCGCGCACGCCCGGACGCGAACGCTTTATGTGCGTGAGCAGCAACGCCAGCAGCAAGGTCGTCACATCATCCGCCGCCACTCCCGTTTTCAGATACGCGGACACCAGGTCCGTCACGATGCGCGCCATCGCCGGCGTGATGGCAAACGGCCTGTAGCGCAGCGCCTCGAGCGAGGGATCGCTGACCATGTCGAACGTGATGAACAGCCACTGCAACGCCTCGTGCCGCGCGTCCATGTAGTCGTGAAACTGGAACGGAAACACGAGCAGCCCGCCGCCCTCGCGCAGCAGGACATCGGTGTCGTCCACGCGCACGGTCACGCCGGTGCGCAGCGCGAAAATCAGCACGAAACGGTGGTGCAGCGCGCGCCCGCGCTGGGGCCGGTTCAGGCTGGAGGCCGAGCGCCGGCAGAAGCAGACAATGTTGTCCGGCAGCACAAGCGGCGTCGCCCTTTTGCCGGCCAGCGGATGCGCCGGCGACGGCAGCAACGCCAGCAGTTTTTCAAGCGAAGGCGCCTTCTCACTCGCGTTACGGGCTGTTATTTTTGTTAAAAACATAATCGTTCCTGCCATTTGATAATGACCGCGCACAGGCTATGCTTGGCAAGCTCTTAAAAACCGCCCAAGCAGCAAAACCGCCCGAGCAGCAAAACCGCAACAGCCAGAAACCGCGAGTCTTTTCAGCGATGATCGTCCAGCACACTCTTGCGCCAAACCGCCACGAACACGTGGCGCTTGCCGTCTTCAAAAACAACGCCGGGGCGTCGCGCTCCGTCGCCCTCGAAATCGCCGCGCTCATCCGCGAGCGCCAGCGACAGGGCCGCCGCGCCGTCCTCGGCCTCGCCACGGGGTCCACGCCGCTCGGCCTTTACGCCGAACTCGTGCGCATGCACCGCGAGGACGGCCTCAGCTTCGCCAACGTCGTGACGTTCAACCTCGACGAATACAGCAACCTCCCGCCCGCCCATCCGCAAAGCTACCACTGCTTCATGCGGACGCATCTGTTCGGCAAAATCGACATCCCCGACGCCAGCACGCACGTCCCCGACGGCATGGTCGCCCCCGCCGACATGGAGGACTATTGCCGCCGTTACGAGCAGGCGATTGCCGACGCCGGCGGCATCGACATCCAGATTCTCGGCATCGGCCGCACGGGCCACATCGGTTTCAACGAACCCGGCTCGTCGCGCCGCTCGCGCACCCGCGTCGTCACACTCGACCCGCTCACGCGCCGCGACGCCGCCAGCGATTTCGGCGGCGAGGAACACACGCCGCGTCACGCCATCTCGATGGGCGTGCGCACGATCCTGGACGCGCGCCGCGTCATCCTCCTCGCGTGGGGCCAGCACAAGGCCGCCATCGTCCGCGACGCCGTCGAGGGCGAAATGACGCCGCAGATTTCCGCCTCCTTCCTCCAGGAGCACGACGATGCCGTCTTCGTCACCGACCAGGCGGCGGCCAGCCAGCTCACGCGTTACCGCGCCCCGTGGCTCGTCGGCCCGCTTGAGGACCAGGGGCTGAAATGGGACGCCCGCATGACGCGCCGCGCCATCCTCTGGCTCTCGCTCAGTCGCAAAAAAGCCATCCTCAAACTCACCGATGAGGATTACAACGAGTCCGGCCTTCAGGACCTCCTGCGCGTCCACGGTTCCGCCTACGGCGCCAACCTCGCCGGCTTCTACCAGATGCAGCACACGATCACCGGCTGGCCCGGCGGACGCGACCCCGCGCGCACGCGCCAGGGCGACGCGCCCTCCCGCCCGCTCCAGGCGAGCAGCGCCGGCGTGTATCCGAAACGCATCCTCGTTTTCTCCGCGCATCCCGACAACGACGTCATCGGCATGGGCGGCACGCTCTGCCGCCTCGTCGAGCACGGCCACCAGGTGCACGTCGCGTATCAAGTGTCCGGCTCCAACGCCATTTCCGACGAAGCGCTCTGGCGCTCGCTCCTTTTTGCGCGCGACGCACAATGCGACACACGATGTGACGCGCAATGCAGTGCGGACAACCAGCCCGCGAAACCGGCCTCCGAGGAACACGCGCAAACCGCCCGCGTCGCGGAAACAGCCGCGCTCTGCGCGACCTTTGAAACCAAGGGCGCGTTTCCCGCCACGCCCGAAATCGCGCGCCTGAAAACCCTCGTGCGCCGCCACGAGTCGATGGGCGCGGCCCGTGTCTGCGGCGTCCCGCTCAATTTTCTGCACTTCCTCGACCTCCCCTTTTATCACGACACCACGAGCCGCCACCGCCAGCTCACGGACGCCGATCTGCAAATCATGCGCGGGATTCTCGACGAAGTCCGCCCGCACCAAATCTTCGCGACCGGCGACCTCAACGACCCCAACGGCACGCACCGCCTCTGCCTCAACGCGCTCCGCGACGCGCTCGCGCTCTGCGCCGCCGATAAAAAACCGTGGGTCGCCGAAACCGAAATCTGGCTCTATCGCGGCGCGTGGGCCTCGTGGGCGCCCGACGAAATCGACATGGCCGTGCCGCTCAGCCCGAGGGAAGTGCTGCGCCGCCGCCGTGCGATTTTCCGTCACGCCTCGCAAAAAGACACCGCGCTTTTCGCGGGCGACGACCAGCGCGAATTCTGGCAGCGCAGCGAAGACCGCAGCCGCGCCATCGCCGACACCTACAATGCCCTCGGCCTGGCCGAATACGAGGCCATCGAGGCGTTCAAGCGCTACTCCTCCGATGAATTCCTCAGCCACGTGCAACTCTGAAAAATCCCTGGGAGCGCCGGCGTCCCGCCGGCAGACGGCGCGCAGCGCCGCCAAAACCAACCGGCGAGACGTCACCCAACCGGTGATCGCCGGCAACATATTCAAACTCGATGCCAGCGAAAAAAACAAGGATGCCGGCGAAACAACCAAGTTCGCATGGGCGGGCTTCACGGTTGTCTATTTCTGCACGGCCGCGTTTGTGATGCCCGGGACCAAAGGCCGCACGCCCGGGGAAATCGAGGAACACTTCGAAGGCAAAAAGAAGCTCTCGTAAACATCCGCAAACTCCCGTAACAAGCGCGGCAAAACAGCAGTCCCCATGAGTGTTCGCAAAATAGCCGGCATCACCAATCTGTCTCCCGCGACGGTTTCGCTGTCGCTGCAAAACAACCCCAAAATCGCCGCCGCCACGCGCGCGCGTGTCCTCGCCGCCGCGAGCCGGATCGGTTACAAACCCAACGCAAAAATTGCGGAGCTGATGAGCCAGATCCGCCGTGCCTCGAAGCCCGGCGAAGGCGTGTGCCTCGGCGTGGTCTCCCTCTACGACACCCCGCGCCCGTGGGAAAATTCGCTCCACCTCGCGCGCATGTATCGCGGCATGACAGGCAGCGCGGAGGCGCTCGGCTACCGGCTTGAGCCATTCTGGATGCGCGCGCCCGGCATGAGCGCGCGACGTTTCCGCTCGGTGCTCGACGCCCGCGGCATCAACGGACTGCTCTGCTTCGGGAGCCAGGACATCGACGCCGATTTTCCGCGCGAACTCGACCACTGCGCCATCGTCACGCAAGGCCTCAGCATCCGCACGCCGCTGCACCGCGTCATCAACCACGCCTACAACGACACGCTCCACGCGCTCCGCCGCGTCCACGCGCTCGGCTACCGCCGCCCCGGCCTCCTGCTCGGCCAGTATGAGGACGAACGCGGCCGCATGGCGAACGCCAGCGCCTACCTCGGCTGGTGCGAGCACACGCTCGGCGTGCCCGGCGTCATGCCGATTCTCCGCATGAACCGCATCGAGGAAAAACCGCTCCACGACTGGCTGAAACGCCATGCGCCCGACGTCGTCGTGGTTGTTCACGTCTACGACGTGTTGGGCGAATTTCACGCCGCGCTGAAAAAATTCGGCTACAAAGTCCCGGAGACAATCGGTGTGGTGGCGCTCAGTCAGGTTCTTGAAGGCACGCCCTTTTCCGGCCTTGAGGAAAACCAGCAACTCATGGGCGCCTGGGCGGTGGAGTTGCTCATAGCAAGGATTGTGAACAGGGACTTTGGCATGCCCACCCGCCCGCACCTCGAACTTGTCGAAAGCGAATGGGTAAAGGGCAAAACGCTCCGCGGCTAGCGCCCAAACGTGCGCCCAAATGTGCGCTCCAGCCTTGGAAACCGTGATTGCGTAACACGGTCGTCCCGCCCGTGAAGTGACAATCACACGGGTTTTCGCATCCAAAATCACGGGCATCCGCTGCAAATGCCGCGCATGAAAAATCAACGCCGGACATTCAACGTTTACTAAAATAACTTTTGTTTCGCACGCCCTGCGGGAGCTTTAGTTTCCGCGTCTCTGACGCATCTCGCATTTCAACCCTTCAGCAATACCCAATATCCAATGAAACAAAATACTCACTGCATCCCAACATGGCCGGCTCCCGCAATAGACAATATATTATTTGGCGGAAGGGCATTTATGCATGTTTCAAACCGCATCCGGCTGGCCTTCGCTGTTCTGGTTGCGGCGGTTCTTTTGCCGATGTCCGCTTTTGCCGCCGCCAGCCCCACCGTCGTGCGCGGACGCGTGCTGGACACGTCAACCGGCAGGTATCTGCTGAACGCGCAGGTGCGCATCGTCGGCTCCGGCTTGGTTTCATATACCGACGGCTATGGTGAGTATATAATAACCAACGCCCCCGCCGGCGAAGCCGTGATCCAGACCACCTATGGCGACATGACCCCGAAACAATATACAATCACCATTACCGAAGGCGCCACCACCGGGCAGGACTTCGACATGGAACGCGCCGGCTCCGGCGATGAAGTTGTCAAGCTCGACACATACCAAGTCCAGGCCCGCCGGGAAACCGACGCAAAAATAATCGCCCTCAACGAGCAACGCAACGCCCCCAACATCCAAAACGTCGTCTCCACCGACGAATTTGGAAATATCACCGAGGGCAACATCGGAGAATTCCTCAAATACATCCCCGGCCTCACCGTTGACTACAACGCCGCCGCCGCCCGCACCGTCACCGTCCGCGGTCTCCCCCCCTCCACTGTCGATATCACCATGGACGGCTTTAAAGTCCCCTCCGCCTCATTCGCCGCCGACGGCGTTTACAGCCCAAGCCGCGCCGTCGAGTTTGAGCAAATCTCCATCAACAACGCCTCCCGCATCTCCGTTTCCAAAAGCCGCACCCCCGACCAGCCCGCAAGCGCCCTCGGCGGCTCCATCAACATGATCAGCAAATCCGCCTTCGAACGTTCCAGCGTCTACGCCACCGTCCGCGCCTACGCCAACTTCAATAGCACCCAAACCAGTCTCAGCCGCCAACCCATCGGCCCCAATGGCCACAAGGAAATACTCGTCAAACCCGGCTTCGATTTCACCTACATCAACCCCCTCACCAAGAACCTCGGCATCACCATCACTGGCATGTATTCCGACCAATACAACTCCCAGACCCTCCAGCAAACCTCCTGGATTCCCTCCTCCGGCGGCGCCAACACCGAAGTCACTCCCACCCCCGCCACCGTCACCCCCAGGAACCCCTATCTCGCCTCCTATCGCGTCCAAACCTCCCCTTCCGTCATCGAGCGCTCCTCCATCGGCATCTCCCTCGACTGGCGCGCCACCCGCCAGGACATCTTCAACCTCCGCTACCAATACAACAACTACGACAACTCCTTCTACGCCTCGGCGCTGGCCTTTGACGTCGGCGGCGGCGGCGGCCTCGAGTCCGGCCTTCCACCCCAAAACACACAAAACTGGTATGGCTCCGACTTCACCCACGGAGGCATCTCCGACATCGACGGCATGCCCGCCAACCGCAACAACGCCGGCTCCGTCACCAACTCCACCAACTACCGCCGCAAATTTGGCAACACCTGGCTCGCCAACCTCACCTACCGCCACAACGGCCCCGTCTGGAACATCGACGCCGGCATCAGCACCTCCAAGGCCACCAACAACTACCGCGACATGGACGAAGGCTACTTCAACAACGTCGTCGCCGGCATCCGCGGTGTCATCGTCAACTTCGATGACATCACCAACGGCATCCCCAACAAAATCTCCACCTTCAGCATGACCGGCCCCGCCGGCAACCGCGTCCTCCTCCCCATAGACCCCTACATCCTCGCCCTTCAAAACGAAGCCGCCGACATCAACGCCAACGGACGCAACCAGCAACACTCCTACAGCTACACCATGCGCTATACCCCCTACAGCAACAACGGCACCGGCTACCGCGGCTCCGTCGCCACCACACAAGGCGACTCCTACAACAAAAACGAGGAAGCCTACGCCAACGCCCACCGCCTCTTCACGGCCGGCAACATCCCCATCCGCCTCCAATTCGGCGGCAACATCCGCCGCGAAACCCGCGACATCGCCATGAGACCCAACGTCTGGGAATTCTGGGGCGGCGAACCAGGCGCCAACGGCGAAGACCCCGTCAACCGCGGCGGCGAGGCATACCGACTCGCCTCCCACTACATCAACGATTCCTTCTCCAAAGTCCCCGCACCCTACGGCCTCGGCTACGTCCAATGGGTCGACCCCGGCAAAGTCTATGACGACTACCTCCTCCACTACAACCGTGACACCGACATCCCCGGCGCCCCCGGCGCCAGCCTCGACCCCAACAACTGGTTCTCCCAAGCCATCGTCGCCAACAACACCGAGCCATTCCTCCTTGCCAACAACTCCTTCCACATGGAGGAAACCATTACCTCCCTCTACATCCGCGGCGATATCAAACTCTTCAACGACCGCCTCTGGCTTGTCGGCGGCGTCCGCTGGGAACGCACCCAGGATAAAGCCGCCGGCCCCCGCCGCGAACCCAACGCCATCTTCAAGACAGACCCCGCCACCGGCATGCCCGACAAAACCCAGTTTTCCTACGCCTTCATTGCCAGCATGGACCGATTCCACCTCGCCCCCCTGGCCCCCACTCCCGCCACCACCTACACCAGCCTCGCCAATCCCTATAAACACGCCGCCAACTACGTCATCAATCAAATCCGTGGCGAAAAGCTCAGGCACACCTACGACGGCTTCTACCCCAGTCTCAGCGCCACCTTCCTCCTCAAGGACGACCTCATCATCCGCGCCAGCTACGCCCGCTCCATCGCCCGCCCCAACTTCATGGACATCGTCCCCCTCGTCCTCCTCCCCGACACAACCACCGTCTCCGGCACCGGCGTCCAGCAAACCATCACCGTCAACAACAGCGAGCTAAAACCCTGGGAAGCCGACGCCTTTGACGTGTCAGTCGAATACTACTTCCAGAAATCCGCCCGCCTCAGCGCCAGCTTCTTCTACAAAAGCATAAAAAACTTTTTCGGCAACACCACCATCCCTCTCGACCCCCTGCAAGCGGCCACCCCCGGGCTGCTTGAATCCTACAACATCGACTCCTCGCTTTTCTATTATATCAACGGCAATGGAGACCGCGTCTTTAATGACAAAGTCCGCATTGCCACCATGACAAACGTCGAGAAAATGTCCCTCCGCGGCCTTGAACTCGATTACACCCAGCAACTCACCTTTCTTCCCGACTGGGCGCGCGGCATCTCGATCTTCGGCAATGCCACATTCCAAAGCCTCACCGGCAGCCCCCTTGCCGATTTCAGCACCTTTGTTCCCCGCACCATGAACTGGGGCGTCTCGATAAACCGCCCCCGCTATTCCATCATGCTCAAATGGACAAACCGCAGCGACCAGCGCCTCGGCAACAACCTCGGCAGGCTCATCTCCACCGACAATCCCGACACCATCGGCGTCTATGAGGGCAACCGCATCGCCCCCAACTCCTATCAATATCTGGCTGGCGGCACCAAACTCGACATCGACGCGGAGTATCGCATCACCAAGGGCTTCACCGTCTACTTCACCGCCCGCAACGTCACCAACGAACCCTACGTCCTGAAACGCTACGGCGACAACACCCCCGACTACGCCAAACTCTACAGCATCCAGCATTTCGGCGTTCAAATGATACTCGGCGTCAAATATACATTCTGATTGTATAGATTATCATGCGACGCGCAATCACCCTCCTCCTGTATATTGCCGCCGCAACCCTCGCGCACGCGGCGGGCTTCACTACAATGATGCCCAAGCCCCTCCGCCTCGAACAAGGCGCGGGCCGCGAGCCGCTCAAACCCGGACTGCGCGTGAACATCCCCGCGCAGTCTCCAGCCCGCATCCGTGAAATCGCCGAAGTTTTTGCGGAATATCTCAAGGAACAGACCTCGCTTGCCTGCAAGCTGGTGTCCTCCGACGCTATCGAACCTGGCGCGGTGACGCTTATATTGCAAACGCCGTCCGTCGCAGAGGCATGCGCGAGCGAATCATATTCAATCGAAATAAACGAAAAGGGCATTGTCGTGGCGGCGGCATCGACGGAAGGTTTGCTGTGGGGCGTGCAGACGCTTTTGCAGGGAATCGAGCATGAGAACGGGCAACATTATATACGGCATGCGTCCATCAACGACCAGCCGGCGCGCGCCTGGCGAGGACTTATGCTTGACCCGGCGCGCTCGTTTCTCGACCTCGCCTTCATCCGCCGCACGATTCGCGTGATGTCGGCCTATAAAATGAACGTCCTCCATCTGCACCTGATCGACGATCAGTCGTGGGCGTTTGAGTCGAGGGCGTTTCCGAAATGCAATCGCCCCGGCGAGAAATATTATACACAGGATCAGTTGCGCGAACTCGTGAAATACGCCGCGCGTTACGGCGTGGACGTGTTGCCGGAGCTGGATTTTCCGGGCCACTCGCACGCGGAGGTCGCCGCCTACCCGCAGCTCGACTGCGAGGGGAAAACCCGCGGGATGAACGACACCATTCTTTGCGCCGGAAAGCCGTTTACCTGGGAATTCATGGAAAAGGTGATCGCCGAGGTCGCGGCGATTTTCCCCTCGCGCTACATCCACTTGGGCGCCGACGAGCCTTTTGCCATGAAACGCTGGAAAGATTGCCCCGACTGCCAGGCGCGCATGAAAGCCAGAGGCGTTACGACGCTCGAGTCGTTTTATCACACCTTTGTCATCGACCTGAATGATATTGTGAAGCGCAACGGCAGGCGGCTCATCGTGTGGAACGAGGCCATCCATCCCGGCGTCGCGCCGATGCCACCGAAGGATATTACAATCCACGCGTGGACAAATTATAAAAACGCGCAGACGATGGCCGCCGCTGGTTATACAATCATCAATTCGTCATACGCGCCTTTGTATTTGACATCGTTCGGACTGCGGCAGGGCGTGGCGCTGTCCGCGGTGAAGGCGTGGGATGCCACGCTCTTCGGCGCCGAAAATCCGAAGCCCGGCGCGGCATCGGTCAAATATGCCAGATTGCCGCCGGGCGCGCTGATTCTTGGCGGGCAGGCGTGCATGTGGGCCACCGAGCAGGGGCTTGTTGAAAAACGCCTGTATCCGAGGATGCTTTGCACGGCGGAAACGCTTTGGGCCGAGGGACGCGCCGGCGACCTGGCGGATTTCGAGATACGCTGGCCGGCGCATGAACGACGTTTGGATAAATTTGGCGTGTCTCCGGAATACAAACGGACGCCCGGGACCTTGTTTGACGGAAAAACATCCGACCTGCGGAGCAGTGAAAAAAAGTATTGTGATTTTATACTCACGTTTGAACTCAACACGGACGAAACGCCTGTTTTTTCCGGATTCGTGCTGCGCGACAACTTTCGCCTGAACGTCACGCCTCCGGCAGGGCATGTTTTAATGCGTTCGTTGCGTGCGCTCAAAGGCTGGCACACTTACGAAGTCACGGCGCGCGACTCGGTGATTTCGCTGACGATCGACGGCTGCATGGCGTGGTCGGTCAGCAACGCGGACGTGCGCACCGGCCATATTATATTGCAGGAGGCTGGAAAGGTGAACGCTTGCAGAAATATCACGCTGAGGAATCTGGACTGATATGCCGGCATCAAAGGCCAAAGCACTCTCAAAACGAGACGAAACAATCATATCTGTCACGCAGGAGCGTCGCCTGGCATCGCTTGCGATACGCCCTGCGATGCGTCTCATTTTGAAAGCAAGCCGGAACACGTTCATCCGCGTTTGAAACACAGCTGCGAGGTTGCATGCGTTTCGCTGTCAAAGATGTCCGTGCTCCTCTCGAAAAAACGCCACACCTCACGTCTTCTCCGTGAGCACAACCTCAAGCACGTCGCGCCCCGCGAACGCCCGCCCCGACGCGCGTGCGCATTCGCGCCAGTCGCGCCAGTCGCGCCGAATCCGCAAGCAACGCTTTCAGGCGAAATTCCATGCCGCCACCGTCGATTGCCTTCAACGCCACGCCCTCTTCCAGCAAATAATCCGCATTGTGCTCCTCTTGGCCCGGAATCGGTGAATGCACAATCATCGGCAACCTCATCGCCAGCGCCTCCGATGTCGGCAGCCCGCCCGGCTTCGTGAAAATGTTAACCCCTTGTCTGTCAATAATCGCACTTCTTGAACTGCGGAACTCGGGCTAAACGGATGCCAAGCCTCCGGCTTGCCTTGGCGCCACCACTCAAACGTAGCGCAGGCTGCCAAGCCTGCTTTGATTGCCGCACGCCGCCGGGTGTTCGTTTTTTTTCGAACCGGGCGAGGCTTCGCATCGTCAGCGGGCTTGGCAGCCTGCGCTACGTACGCGCCGCGTAATATCAG
>JAISGL010000355.1 GCA_031263125.1 Opitutaceae bacterium
AAAAACAATGACGACGCAGACGCCTCAGCTCCAAATCGTGCCGAACGATTGGTGGTGTTGCAGCCATCGGCCAGTTTTTCTGTCCGTTATCTTGGCGTCATCGTGGCGTGTGGTTACACAATGCTGGTCGCACTGATCGCGATTTGCCTGCCGATTGGGCAACACGGACTATACAGTCATTTCGGGGAAGTGTTCATCTGGGCGCATTGCACATCGATGTTTTTTCCGGGAGATATTCTACTGTTCTTTCGCGCACCGCCCTGGCCTTACTTTATTCCGCCGCTGATGGTCTATGCGGTCTACGCCGCGGGCATGGCTTGGGAATTTCGCGTGATGCGGACGCCGTGCACGCGATGGCCCGGGCGCGTGGTTCTTTTGGCCGCGGCAGTTGTGTGCACGGCTGCTTTTGCGTTGCGCGTTGCTGTTTTGGAAAGCGGCGTGTTTCGCGAATCCGACGGCGGAACGCGCATGGATGACACAATCTACACGAAGCCTTATGTGCCGTTTGTCGAAGACAACAAACTCGTGAAGATCAGCGCGCCGACACTCGCCATCACAAGCGATCACCCGCGTCTCGATGGAGCGACGGCATTGTATCCGGTTTACGCGGCGGCGGCGCAGGCGGTTTATAAAAACATCGACGCCGCCAGGGTGCGGCAAAACGTGAGTGTCTCAACAACACCGCGAGCCTATGAGCGGCTGGTGAGCGGTGAGGCGGATGTGATTTTTTGCGCGAAGCCATCCCCGGCGCAAGTTGCCGCGGCAAGGGAAAAGTGCGTCGAATTTCAACTGACTCCGCTCGGACGGGAGGCGTTTGTATTTTTTGTGAACGAGGCGAATCCCGTCGACGCCCTGACGAGTGCGCAAGTGCGCGCGATCTACACACGGGAAATCACGAATTGGTCCGGGGTCGGCGGCAACAAGGAGAAAATATTGCCGTTTCAGCGGCCAAAAGATTCCGGCAGCCAGACGGCGATGGAGCATCAAGTGATGCAGGGCAGGCCGATGGCGACGCCGCTGCTCGAAGAGCAAATGCGAGGCATGGGCGAAACCATTTTGGAGGCGGCGGCCTATCGCAATTCGGCGAATGCCATCGGTTATTCCTTCCGCTTTTTCGTGACGACGATGACCGGCATCCATGGCGTGAAACTGCTCAGGATCGACGGAGTCGCGCCGACCGTTGAGACGATCCGCAGCGGCGCCTATCCCTACGCGGGCAACCTCTACGCCGTGACGGCAAACAAGACGGCGGACAACCCGCGCGTGCGTGAACTGATCGCATGGTTTCTGAGTCCGCAAGGCCAGCAACTGATCGAGGACGCCGGCTATGTGCCACTCGAAGAAAAGTGACTCGCGCCCGCTGTGCGTGCCAGCGCGGTTGCCGCAAATGCTTGGGATTTCACCCGCATGAAAAAACCTCTGCGCCTGCTCCTCTCGCTTGTGTTCCTGCTGGTGCTGCTGCCGCTGGCGTTTCAAGGATTGCTGTTGGGAATTGACGCGTTGGTGGCTGTCATGGAGAGCATCGGGAGTTCTGGCAGGGTGAGTATGATTTTTGGGGGAATGCTCGGAATCATCGCGGTCGCGCTTTTTATCCAAATCTGTTTTCGCTCAGGACGTTCGCAGGCGAGACGCGCGTATTCAAAAAACAATGACAACGCGGATGCCTCAGCCCCAGATCGTGCCGAACGATTGGTGGTGTTGCAGCCATCGGCCAGTTTCCCCATCCGTTATCTTGGCGTAATCGTGGCGTGTGGTTACACAATGCTGGTCGCACTGATCGCGATTTGCCTGCCGCCTTGGCAATACAGGCTTTATGATCGTTTCGCGGATGTGTTTATCTGGGCGCATTGCACATCGATGTTTTTTTGGGGAGATATTCTACAGGCCTTTCGCGCACCGCCCTGGCTGTATTTTATCCCGCCGCTGATGGTCTATGCGGTCTACGCCGCGGGCATGGTTTGGGAATTTTGCGTAATGCGGACGCCGCGCACGCGATGGCCCGGGCGCGTGGTTCTTTTGGCCGCGGCAGTTGTATGCGTGGCTGCCTTATGTGCCGTTTGGCAAAGATAACAAACTCGTGACGATTAGCGGCCCCGGCAGATCATCCGCGTTTCGATGGGGCGCGGCATTGAAAAGGGTGGGCCGCTCCCGGATTTTATCCGCCGGCACGCTATCGACCGGAACCGGCGTTTGCCTCGGCGAGCCGTTTTTGGGCGCGGGCGATTGCTTCGGGTCGCGCTTCCAGAAAAGCCATGATTTCGGCGCGCATTTCCGCGACGGGTTTCCGCGAGGCGGGATTTTCAAGAATCGCCTTCGCAATCAGGACGCCGATTTTTTTGCCGGCCTGCGTGTCCGTCGGGTAATGCACGCCGCCGAGCACGCGGCCCCACATGGTCTCGCGCATTTCGTTTTGAAAAAGCACTTCATACTCGGGAAGCGCGGCGCCGTAAATTGTCGCCCAAAGCCCGGCTGCCGAGGAATGTCCGCTGGGGTAGGATGCGTCGTTCTCCGCCGGCAATCCCACGCATGGCCTTATGCCGAGGCCGCGCTTGTAGGGGCGGGTGCGGTTCCAGTGTTTTTTCAAATCAAGCACGAGGGGGCGGCGCTCCATCGTCAGTCCCCTCAGAAACGCCTCTGTCAGCGGCAGGTTTTTTTCCGTGAACTCAGGGCCGAAGAGGTTTGCCCCCATTTGCATGCAGTTGTGCGAGGCGACGTGCCGGGCGCGCCCGACCTGTTCCGGCGTGCGGTCCTTCTGCACCTGGAGAAGCGTCTCCACGTCGGCCATGCCCGCGGGCGAATCGTCGGCGGGCGGGGGAGGTATCTGCGCACGAATCGTCGCGGGATCGGCAATGAGATACCGTGTCCCGCTGGCGCCGGACGACAGGACAAATGCAAACGTGGCAAACAGGATGGCTGAAAACGTCTTTTTCATGGATGCCAACAATGTCGTGAATTTATACTGTTTTAGTCAAGGCTCGCGGAACAAACTTGGAACAAACTCGCGGACCAAATTCGCAGGACAAACATGCGGGACAAACATGCGGACGCCCGAATATATTTGCGCCTGTTCTTTTGATTATTCCCTGATGTTACGCGGTCCGTAGGGCCTGACCTTGTGTCAGGCCGCGCATGCGTGGGAAGCTACACTGGTAATTCGCGGCCTGACACAAGGTCAGGCCCTACGAAATCTGCCGGCTGCGTAACATCAGTTATTCCTTTGATTGCGGCTTCGCCGCGCCGGAATTCCGTGGTAAATTCGGCATCCCTTCAAAACAGTGAGGAACCGAAAAAGAAAACTCGTCAAACGTATGCTCATCACCGCGCTCTCCTTCGCCGGCGCGCTCATTGCCGGCGTCCTTGTTTATATGCAGCATCCAAAATTCGGACGGCTGCCGCGCGGCGAACGCCTGGCCAGAATACAAAAATCGCCCCATTATAAAAACGGGCGTTTCCAAAATATCGCGCCCACGCCGATGATGGCCGAAGACGTGAGCACGTTCGCGCTCTACAAGGAGTTCTTTTTTGGCGACAAATCCAGGCGAACCCCGCCCGCGCCGCTTCCCTCGGTGAAAAGCGATCTGGGGAGTCTCGACGCCGAAAAAGACGCGCTGGTCTGGTTCGGCCACTCGTCGTATTTTCTGCAAATCGGCGGGAAGCGCATACTGGTGGACCCGGTTTTCAGCGGGGCGGCCTCGCCGGTCGCCTTTACCACGCGGGCCTTTGCCGGGACGGACAGCCACACGGCGGACGACATGCCCGGCATCGATTATTTGTTTATCACGCACGACCACTGGGATCACCTGGATTATGAAACGGTCAGGAAACTAAAACCCAAGGTCGGGAAAATAATATGCGGGCTTGGGGTGGGAGAGCACCTTGAATATTGGGGTTTTGCCCGTGACCGCATCATAGAGATGGATTGGGACGAGGACTGCCTGCCGGACGATGGCGTTGTGGTAAGCTGTCTCACGGCGCGGCATTTTTCCGGGCGGGCGTTCGCGCGCGACCGGACGCTCTGGGTGTCGTTTCTGGTCAAGGTGCGGGATTACACATTCTACATCGGCGGGGACAGCGGCTACGGCGCGCATTTTTCCGGAATAGGCGAAAAGTCCGGCGCCATCGACCTGGCGATACTGGAGAACGGCCAATATGATAAAAACTGGAGATATATTCACATGATGCCGGAGGAGGTTTTGCGGGCGGCGGACGACTTGAAGGCGCGGCGGCTGCTGCCCGTACACTCGGCGAAGTTTTCCATAGCCAACCATGCGTGGGACGACCCGTTGCGGCGCCTCTCCGCGGCGCACCGCGCCGCCGGCTCGGAAATCATCCTGCTGACGCCGCGCATCGGCGAGGTGATAGACCTGCACGACGAGACGCGCGAATCCCCCCGCTGGTGGGAAAATGTCGGAGCCAAGGCGCGATGACGCCGGGGCAAATTACGAATTCCCAAATGATATTGCGCAGCCGTTGCATCGCCAAAATTTCAATCAGTTCATGCGATGCCTTTATGACATTTATGACATCGAAGGCTGCACGCCTTGTGCCTTGCACCAGTGTTTGAAAAACGGATTGTCGAATATAATCTCATCATTGATATCACGAAGAAGGATTTGCATTTCTATCAATGCCTTGGCCGCGTATTGGGCGGTGGAGGGAGAGCGCAGTCCAAATTTTCTCACGGTTTCCGCGGCAGTCGGCGCGAAACCCTGTGCAAGTGCCCTCAAGAGGGCGCGCTGGGTCAGAGTGCAGTCATGCCATCGCGCGGAAAATTCATGCTTCAATTGCGTGAAAGTGAGCATGGCGAATGCTTTTGCCACCACCTGGCCTTCGGGTGTCTTTCCTTGGGCGGCGATTTCAAAGCACACCATCGCCAGCCGGATTATGTCCCCGGTGCGGGGGCCG
>JAISGL010000361.1 GCA_031263125.1 Opitutaceae bacterium
CCGCAAGCATCATCCTGCCGCCGTTTCCGGCTGATTTTTCGCGTGACGAAATCGGCATCGCAAGCAGTCGCCGCGGCAAACCCTGGATCATCGCGGGCGACGTGCTCGGCCGCTGGGACGGCGAACGCATCACCGACCCCATGAGCCTGCCGCGGTTTCTCAGCGCGCATTTTGTGCACGACCTCGTGGAAGACCTTGACGGAAACCTGTGGGTCGGCACGCGCTCGCAAGGCGTCTACATGGTCAGGGCCGGCGGCGGCGAATACCAGCTCATGCCCGCGTCGCACCGCACCGTGCGCTCCGTTTGCCAGGACGCCGAAGGCAACATCTGGCTCGCCACAAACGGCGGCGGCCTCGACCGCCTCCAGGCAAAACGCTTCCGCCTCTACGATTCCTCGGCGGGCCTCGACGACGATCTCACCTTCACCGTCAGCGAGGACCGCCCCGGCGTCGTGTGGCTTGCGAATCGCGACGGCGGCATGGTTCGCGTGCGCGGCGGCAAAATCACCAAAAGCCCCGCCGGCTGGCCCACCGGCTCCGCCGGACGCGTCTTCCCCGACAACGAGGCCGGCGTCTGGTTCACCGCCGGCAGCGGACTTTTCAAGACGGACGACGAAGGCAACCCCTCGCCACGCATCGCCGATCCCGCGCTTTTCAAAAACATGCGCGTCATGTTCGTCACGCGCCGCAACGAACTCTGGCTCGGCGGCGACGCGGGCGAAATCGGACGCCTCACGCCGGGCGGCTTTGCCGTCTTTGGCCCCGACTCCGGCTTCCCCGCAAACCAGCGCCCCGCCGCCATCGTCGAGGACGCCGCCGGCCGCATCATCGTCGGCACCAACGCCGGCGACCTCTACCGCTTCGACCCTGCCGCCGGCGCCGGCGACGGCAACACCGCCATCGCCGGTGATAACAACGGCAACGGCAACGCCGCCGCCGTAGCCGCCATCGCTGCCCCTGCCGCCAACAGCAACGCTGCCACCATCGCCACCACCGCCAACGGTAACGCCACCACCATCGCCACCCCTGCCGCCAA
The DNA here is from genome assembly GCA_031263125.1 of Opitutaceae bacterium. Classification (GTDB taxonomy): domain Bacteria; phylum Verrucomicrobiota; class Verrucomicrobiia; order Opitutales; family Opitutaceae; genus Ereboglobus. The sequence goes on from JAISGL010000361.1 coordinate 1,037, forward strand.
CGGCAACGTCCCCGCCACCAACGTCCCCGCCACCAACGTCCCCACCACCACCGCCCCCGCCGCCAACGCCGCCGCCCCCGCCGCCGCCACGCCGCGTTTCACCCCGCTCCGCCAGCCCGGCGCGCCGCCGCTGATTGCGGTGCGCTCGCTTCTCATCGACGACGCCGGCACGCTCTGGGTCGGCACCGGCGGCGCGGGCGTCCAGCTCATCACCGCCGGCGGACAGGAACACCGCCTCGACCAGACCAGCGGCCTGCCCGACGACATGATCTCCCAAATGCTCTTCGACGATCACGGACGCGTCTGGTTCGGCTCCTCGCACGGCATTTTCAGCGCCGACCGCGCCGACGTCGCCGAATACATCGCGGGCCGCGCCCGCGCGATCCGCACCACCACCTTCGGCAAAAACGAAGGTCTCGACCACATCTCGTGCCTCAACGGCTACCAACCCCACTGCTGGAAAACGCGCGACGGCACGCTCTGGTTTACCACGCGCCGCGGCACGCTCGCCATTGATCCGCAAATACTCGCCCCGGGCCGCGAGCCGCCGGTGTTCATCGACGCCCTGCTCGTCGACGGAAAAAACATCCCGCTCGTCCGCTCCCCGGAAGCCCAACACTCCGCCGCGCCCCCGTCCGCACCCACGCCCGCGCTCGCACCTCCGCTCGCGCTCGCACCCACGCCCGCGCTCGCACCTCCGCCCGCGTCCGCGCCCGCACCCGCGCCCGCGCCCGCACCCGCGCCTCCGCTCCCGCCCGCGCCCGTGGAAATCCGCTCCGACGCGCGCCGCGTCGAAATCCTCTTCTCCGCGCTCAACTTCACCGCGCCCGAACGCACCGCCGTCCGCTACCGCCTCCACGGTTTCGACACCGGCTGGCTCACCGCCGGCACCGCCCGCAAACTCGTCTACCCGCGCCTCTACCCCGGCGAATACCTCCTGCAAATCGACGCCGCCGACGAAGACGGACGCTGGAACGACCCCGACGCGGCCAGCGGCGCCACCAAACCCGACCTCTCGCTTGCCATCATCGTTGTCCCCTTCTGGTGGCAGACGCTCTGGTTTCGCGCCGCCGCCGGCCTCGTGCTCGCCGCGCTCCTCGTCGCGGGCGTGCGCGCGTGGTCGTTCCGCCGCCTCCGCCGCAAACTCGAACGCATCGAACGCGAAGCCACGATCAACCGCGAACGCACCCGCATCGCCCGCGACATCCACGACGAAGTCGGCGCGAGCCTCACCCGCGTCAGCCTCCTCTCGCAATACGCCGCCCCCGCCGCCGCAAACCCCGCCCCCGCCTCTGAAATCTCGAATCTGCAATCCGAAATCTCCTCCTCCCGTGCCTGCCTCGACGAAATTTATTCCACCACCACCTCCATCACCCGTTCGATCAACGAAATCGTCTGGGCCATCGACACACGCCACGACAACCTCGAAAGCATGGTCAGCTATTTCGACAGCTACGCGCAACGCTTCCTCACCGTCGCGAAAATCCGCTACCGCCTCCGCGCCCCCGCGGCCATTCCCGCCATCCATGTCAGCAGCCGCGTGCGCCACGACCTCTTCCTCGCCTTCAAGGAAACGCTCAACAACTGCGCGAAATATTCCGCCGCCACCGAAGTGCTCGTGCAAATCGCGCTCGACGCGCGCGCCCTCACCATCACCGTCACCGACGACGGCCGCGGCATCACGCCCGGCGCCGCCCCCGGCGGGGGAGGGCAGGGCCTCGCCAACCTCGCGCTCCGCCTCACCGCCATCGGCGGCGCCGCAACGATCCATTCCGCGCAACCCAAAAACCCAAACAATCCCGCCCCCGCTCCCGTCTCCGCGCAAAACAAGGCAGGCCCAAACAATCCCGCCCCCAAAAACACCCTTCCGGCGCGGCAGCGCCCAATCCAAAATCCCCAATCCAAAATCCAAAAGTCTCCCGCCCCCGCCCCCGCCTCCGTCTCCGCCCCCATCCCCGCGGAAATCCCAAACCCCGCCCCTCAAAACACTCAAAACACCTCTCCGGCGCAGCAGCACCCAATCCAAAATCCAAAATCCCAAATCCAAAATCCCTCCGCCCCCGTCCCCGCCTCCGCCCCCGTCCCCGCGCAACCCGGCGGAACAAAAGTTGCATTCACCATCCCCCTGGCCAAAATTGCCGCATGACTCTACTCGCCGATGCCCAGCCCCCCGCGCCCGCATCCCCGATTCGCATATCCATCGTCGAGGACGACCTGCACACGCGCCGGCTCCTCGGCAACATCGTCGCCGGCACGCCCGTGATGCGCCTCGTGAGTGATTTTTCCAACTGTGCCGACGCCATCGCCGCGCTCCCCGCCCAGCGCCCCGACGTCGTCCTCATGGACGTGAACCTCCCCGAAATGAACGGCATCGAATGCGTCCGCCGCCTCAAGCCGCTCCTCCCCAAAACGCAATTCATGATGCTCACCGTGTATGACGATACGGACAACATCTTCGCCGCGCTCTCCGCCGGCGCGACCGGCTACCTCCTCAAAAGCACCAGTCGAGACGAACTCATATCGGGCGTCCTGCAAATCCACGCCGGCGGCTCGCCCATGAGCAGTGCCATCGCGCGCAAAGTCGTGCGCTCCTTCGCGCAACCCGCCCCCGCGCCGCAGCCCGCCGCGCCCGCCGACCCCAACGCCGAAATCGCCACGCTCTCCGACCGCGAACAGGAAATCCTCGGCATGCTCGCCCAAGGATTCCTCTACAAGGAAATCGCCGACAAACTCGTCCTCAGCGTCTTCACGGTAAAAACCTACACGCGCCGCATCTACGAAAAACTGCACGTCCACTCCCGCAGCCAGGCCACGGCAAAATATTTCCAACGCCCAACATAGCCGCCGGCTCGACGTAGCACGTGCGTCCCGCCCATGACCAGTAGCGCGTGCGTCCCGCCCATGACCAGTAGCGCGTGCGTCCCGCCCGTGTTCTGGGAGTAGCGCGGGCATCTTGCCCGCGTTTCGGAAGTAGCATGGGCATCCTGCCCGTGTTCCGGAAGTAGCATGAGCATCTCGCGCATCCTGCCCGCGTTCCGAGTCCCTGATATTACGCGACCGGCTGATTTGGGTGCAATTGCGGAAGGTGGCAATCAAGTGACCGACCCGGAGCGGAAGCAAAGAGAGAGCGCCGAAGGGCGCAAAAACGGCGAAGCCGTTTCCCAATATAGCCCAGGGTTGCGACGCAGTCGCTACCCTGGGAAAAGGGGAGAAGATTATCACAACCTCGAAGAGGTTGCCTAGTATCCCATAACGCATATTTTTTCGCATACGTTCTATTGAATATATCAGTTGGTAATATTCCTTGCTTTTTAGCGGTAGCGCCCTGCCAAAATCCTGCCAGTCGCGTAACATCAGTTATGAATATATTAGTAATTGATGTTACGCGGTCGGCGGTTTTCGTAAGGCCTGACACAAGGTCAGGCCCTACAAAACCCTGCCGGTCGCGTAACATCAGTTAGTAATTCGAAGCGAATTATCACGCGTTATGGAATACCAGGATTGAACCGTCGAACCGCGAGTGATTTATGGCAATGTTATAGGCAACCCCGTTGGGGTTGTGTGATTATTATCGGATTTCCCAAGGCAGGCGACGTTGTCGCCAGCCTTGGGCTGCAATAGGCAACGGCTTCGCCGTAGCTACTTTTCGCAATTACCCCCGGCTGATTTTGTAGCCTGACCTTGTGCTTGCAATGCGGGTGTTTGAACCAACATATTGGTCCAAGTTTCAAAACGCGTTGGTTGCTACAAACCGGCTGCGCGCAATCTGCGCGCCTCTTGTTTGCGGCCTCAGTCCGCAAACAAGCCGGTGCTGCTTTCAAACTGGAATCAGTGTCTGAAATGGCGGATGCCGGTGAAGACCATCGCCATGCCGCGTTCGTCGGCGGCCTTGATGACTTCGGTGTCACGGATGCTGCCGCCGGGTTGGATCGCGGAGGTCGCGCCGGCGTCGGCCGCGGCGATGAGGCCGTCGGCAAAGGGGAACATCGCCTCGCTCACGCAGACGCTGCCGCGCAGGTCGAGTCCGGCTTCGCCGGCTTTCCACACGGCAATGCGCGAGCTGTCGACGCGCGCCATTTGCCCGGCGCCGATGCCGAGGGTTTGTTCGCCACGGCAATAAACGATGGCGTTTGATTTGACGTGTTTGCACACGCGCCAGCCAAACATCATCGAGGCCCATTCTTCGGCGGTGGGCTGGCGTTTGGTGACGACTTTGAAGTCGGCGGGATTGCCGAGCAGGACGTTGCGGTCCTGCACGAGGAGGCCGCCGGCGCAGGAGCGCACGTCGAGGGGCGAGTCGGCGCCGGAGCCGGCTTTGGCGACCATGAGGCGCAGGTTTTTTTTCCTGACAAAAAGGGCGAGCGCTTCGTCGGTGTAGCCTGGGGCGATGATGACTTCGGTGAAAATTTCGCTGATGATTCTGGCGAGGCCGGCTTCGAGGGTGCGGTTGACGATGATGATGCCGCCGAAGGGGGCCTGACGGTCGGTGGCGAAGGCGTTGTGCCACGCGGTCACGAGGTCGTCGGCGCTGGCGACGCCGCAGGGGTTGGTGTGCTTGAGAATCGCGAGCGTGGGGTGCTCGAACTCGCCGATGAGGCAGGTGGCGGAGGTGATGTCGAGAATGTTGTTGTAGGAAAGTTCCTTGCCCTGGAGTTGCCGGAAGAGGTCGTGAAACGTGCCATAGAGCGCGGCTCGCTGGTGCGGGTTTTCGCCGTAGCGGAGCGACTGCGCTTTTTTATGGGTGAGGGTGAGTTTTTCCGGCAGGCCGTTCTGCGCCGGGACATCCGGTCCGGCGGTTTGTTTTTCGAGGTAGGCGGAAATCGCGCCGTCGTAGGCGGAGGTGCGTTGGAAGACTTTCAGCGCAAGGCGGCGGCGGAGGGCGAGGAGGCCGGCGGCGTCGTCGGGTTTCGCGAAGGCGGCGAGCACGGCGTCGTAGTCGGCGGGGTCGCAAACGACGGTGACGCTTTCGTGGTTTTTCGCGGCGCTGCGGAGCATGGAGGGGCCGCCGATGTCGATGTTTTCGATGGCTTCCTCAAAATGGACATCGGGTTTGGCGACGGTGGCCTCGAAAGGGTAGAGGTTGACGACGACGAGGTCGATCATGGCGATGTTGTTTTTTGCGGCCTCGGCGAGGTGTCCGGCCTTGTCGCGCCGGCAGAGGAGTCCGCCGTGGATTTTCGGGTGAAGGGTTTTGACGCGGCCTTCCATGATTTCGGGGAAGCCGGTGTGCTGGCTGACCTCGGTGACGGGGAGGCCCTTTTCGGCCAGAAGCCTGGCGGTGCCGCCGGTGGAGAGAAGGCGGAAGCCGTGCTGTCTGACGAGGGCTGTCGCGAATTCGACGAGGCCGGCTTTGTTGCTGACGGAGAGGAGGGCGAGCTTTTCCATAAATTGCAAAGGGCGGATGATGTGCCCGCGAAGGAAACGGTGGCAAGTGCGGATGTCGCCCAGGATGCCGGGCGGGATGTCGGGCGGGCGGGACGGACGGGACGGGCGGGACGGATGCGAATTACCAATGTGGCTTCTCATGCGGGCACAGTCTGACACAGGGTCAGGTTACAAAAATTTGCCGACCGCGAAACATCAGTTGTTAAGATGTTTTTCCCGTTATTCGCAGCGGCTCCTCAAGCCTTCGGCTTGCCCTGGCGCCACCGATTAAACGTAGCGCAGGCTGCCAAGCCTGCTTTGCTTGTCGCACGCCGCCGGGTGTTCGTTTTTTTGCGAACCGGACGGGCGAGGCTTGGCCTCGTCAGCAGGCTTGGCAGCCTGCGCTACGTGCGCGCCGTGTGACATCAGTTAGTAACTGATATTAAGCAACTAGCGGATTTTGTAGAGCTTGGCCTTGTGTCAGGTCGCGTACGTGTAAATCAGTCAAATAGAAACAGGGACAGACTCTACTTGGCCGCACCATCTGCTTTACTTGTCATACGTCGCCGGGTGTTGGTTTTTTTTGCGAACCGGGCGAGGCTTCGCTTCGTCAGCAGGCTTGGCAGCCTGCGCTACATGCGTGCCGCATAACATCAGTTAGTAACTGATATTACGCAACCGGCAGGGTTTTGTAGGGCCTGACCTTGTGTCAGGCCGCGAATTACCTGTGTGGCCTCCCACGCGAACGCGGCCTGACACAAGGTCAGGCCCTACGCACCGCGTAATATCAGTTAGTAACTGAT
>JAISGL010000365.1 GCA_031263125.1 Opitutaceae bacterium
AACCAATCAGCATAATCCGCCGGATAAACTCCCACCGACAATTCCGACATCTGCGTCCATCTGCGGTTAAAAATTTCTTCCCTCCGCGGTTAAACAAAACCGAACCATTATTTTGAACAAAAGGAAACGAAGGAAACAAAGATATTAAACACGTTTGAAACCAATTCTGTTTTTCTATGCGTTAATATTTATATGTTTCCAAGTTACTTTAATATCATTGTTTCCTTTATTACCTTCTGTTCAAAAAACCAAAACATTAAATTCAACCGCAGATAAGCGCAGATTCAAACCATCGTTCCGGAAGTTTTATCTGCGTTCATCTGTGTCTATCAACCTTGCGATTGCTTCTTACGATTGGCGGGTGGCGCGGTCGTGTTTGCGGCGGTCGATGGCGCTCAGGATTTTTTTGCGGAGACGCAGGTTTTTCGGCGTCACTTCCACATACTCGTCGGACGCGATGTACTCGATGGCGCGTTCGAGCGAGAGCTTGACCGGGGGCGTGAGCTGGATGCCTTTGCCTTCACCTTGCGAGCGGAAATTGGTGAGTTGTTTCGCTTTCGTCGCGTTCACCGGGATGTCTTCCTGACGCGGGTTTTCGCCGATGAGCATGCCTTCGTAGACGTCTTCGCCGGGGCCGACGAAGAGGCGCCCGCGTTCCTGGATGGCGTCGAGCGCGTAGGCGGTCGTCACGCCCGCCTCCGTGGCGACGAGCGTGCCGGTGAGGCGCGTGGTGAGGTCGCCGGCCCAGGGGCCGTATTCCTTGAAGAGGTGGTTCATCGTGCCGCGTCCGCTGGTGGCGTTGACGAGATCGATTTCGAGGCCGATGAGGCCGCGCGTGGTGATCGTCGCCTCGATGAGGGTGAAGTGCGGGTGCTTTTCCATGTTCGTGATCTGGCCTTTGCGGTTGGCGAGATTTTGCATGATGGAGCCGACGCATTCACCGGGTGTTTCGATCCAGACGGTTTCGTAGGGTTCGAGGCGCCGGCCGTTTTCGTGTTTTTCGATGACGGTGGGGCGCGAGACGAGCACTTCGTAACCTTCGCGGCGCATGGTCTCGACGAGGACGGCGATTTGCATGGCGCCGCGGGCTTTGATGTTAAAAATGCCGGCGACGTCGGAGTCGCCGATTTGGATGGAGATGTTGGTTTTCGCCTCCTTGAAGAGGCGGTCGCGAATTTGGCGCGAGGTGACTGTCTTGCCGTCGCGACCCACGAGCGGGCCGTCGTTGACGGCGATCTGCATTTCGAGGGTGGGCGGGTCGATGTCGGTGAAGGGCAGGGCGTGCGCCGCCTCGGATTCGGCGAGGGTGTCGCCGATGTCGACGTCCTCGAAACCGGAGAGGCCGACGATGTCGCCGGCGGTGGCTGTCGTGGCGTCCTCGGTGCCGAGGCCGGCGTATTCGAAGAGTTTGGTGATTTTGGCGCGGACGCGGGTTTTGTCCTTGTTGCGGATGACCCAGACGTTGTCGCCGACGTTGATTTTGCCGGCGAGGATTTTGCCGACGGCGATGCGTCCGACGTAGTCGCTCCAGTCGATGTTGGAGACGAGCATTTGGAAGGGTTGGTTGGGGCGGGCGAAGGGGGGAGGGATGTGGTCGAGGATGACGTCGAAGAGGGGCGTCATGTCCTTGTTTTCGTCGGTGAGTTTGCGTTTCATGTAGCCGTCGCGGCCGGAGCCGTAGACGACGGGGGCGTTGAATTGTTCTTCGTTGGCGTCGAGTTCGAGGAGGAGTTCGAGCACCTGGTCGTACATTTTTTTCGGGTCGGCGTTGTCGCGGTCGATTTTGTTGATGACGATGACGACTTTGAGTCCGTGGTGGAGGGCTTTGCGGAGGACGAAGCGGGTTTGGGCCTGGGTGCCTTCGTAGGCGTCGACGAGGAGGAGCACGCCGTCGACCATGCGGAGGGCGCGTTCGACTTCGCCGCCGAAGTCGGCGTGGCCGGGGGTGTCGACGATGTTGATCGTTTTGCCCTGCCATTTGACGGCGGTGTTTTTGGCTTTGATGGTGATGCCTTTTTCGCGTTCGAGGTCCATCGAGTCCATGGCGCGTTCGGCGACTTGCTGGTTGGCGCGGAAGGTGCCCCCGGCTTGGAGGAGTTTGTCGACCAGCGTGGTTTTGCCGTGGTCGACATGCGCGATGATCGCGATGTTGCGGATGTTTTGATTCATTATTGAAATTTGAGATTTAATAATATGTTGGTAATTAAATGATTATGAGATAATAGAACACGATGTCACGTTGAATGCGGCACCCTTGGAATCCTCCCTCATCAGCCTTTTGGGCTATTTTGGCCGGTGCTGCAATCTGCGTATTCAACTTATCTCCTAGTGGCCCATGACCGGCCATGTCAATACGACCGGTTGCGGTGTCCGTACCGGTTGCGGTGTCCGTGCGGGCGAATACGAGCGCATCTTTCCGGCCGGGATGAATTGTCATGCGTTGTGTTTTCCGGCAACGGCGTCGCGAAACTCCGCCCAATTTTCCGCGCCCAATTTTTGGCTTTGGCGTAACCTTGGTGCGTGTTTCAACACAAACAAATCTCTGGCCATCTGGCGGCGGGGGTGTTCATTGTTTGCGCTTCTTTTATTCCGCATGGCAAACCATTCGTAACGCGCGGACCGCAATCCAAAATCCACATTCTTTCGATGTTCGAATCGCTCACAGACAAACTTTCGCAGGCTCTCCGCAATCTTCGCGGCGTTGGCAAACTTTCAGAGGAAAACATGGCCGGGGCGCTCAGGGAGGTGCGCGCGGCGCTCCTCGGGGCCGACGTGCATTTCAAGGTGGCGCGCGAATTCGTCGAGCGCGTGCAGCAGCAATGCGTGGGGCAGGATGTGCTCAAGGGCGTCACGCCGGGGCAGCAGATCATCAAGATCATTCACGATGAACTCGTGCGCTTGCTCGGCGAGGGGACGACGGAGCTGTCCGCGGCGCGTCCGCTGAAAGTGCTCATGGTCGGTTTGCACGGCTCGGGCAAGACGACTTCGAGCGCGAAGCTCGCCAGGCTGCTCAAGAAACGCGGCTGCCGTCCGATGGTTGTGGCGTGCGACATTTACCGTCCGGCGGCCATCGAGCAACTGGAGATTCTGGCGAAGGCGGAGGAGGTGGCGTTTTACGCGGACCACGCCTCGAAGGACGTGCCGGCCATCGGCGCGGCGGCGCTCGAAACCGCGCGCGCGGAAAATTGCGACGCGATTATTTTCGACACGGCGGGCCGCTTGCAAATCGACGAAACGTTGATCGATGAGGTGAAAAAACTCCGCGCGCGCGTGCAGCCCGACGAGGTTTTCCTGGTTGCCGACGGCGCGCTCGGCCAGGAGGCGGTCAATGTCGCGAAGGCGTTCAACGACGCGTTGCAACTGACGGGCCTGATCCTCACAAAACTCGACGGCGACGCGCGCGGCGGCGCGGCGCTTTCGATCAAGTCGATCACGGGCGTGCCGATCAAATTTGTCGGCACCGGTGAAAAGACGGGCGATTTCGACACGTTTTATCCGGACCGCCTCGCCTCGCGCATTCTCGGCATGGGCGACGTGGTTTCGCTCGTCGAGCGCGCGCAGGAAACGATCGACCAGAAGGAGGCGGAAAAGATGGCGGAAAAACTCCGCAAGGCCGACTTCAATCTGGAGGATTTTCTCGGGCAGATGCGGCAGATCAAAAAGATGGGTTCGATGGAGAGCATTCTCGGCATGATGCCCGGAATGAACGGCGTGAAACTCAGCGGAAATGAGGAGAAACAAATGGCGCGCACCGAGGCGATCATCCTCTCGATGACACCGCAGGAACGCCGCAAGCCGGAGCTTTTGAACGGCAGCCGCCGCCTGCGCATAGCGAATGGCGCGGGTGTCAAAATCATCGAGGTCAACCAGCTCATGAAGCAGTTTCAGCAGATGCAGAAAATGATGAAGATGCTCAAGGGCGGCGGCGGGCGAAAGATGATGCGCCAGATGCAAGCCATGCAGGCGAGAGGCGGCGGCAGAATGCCGCGGATGTGATGCAACGAAGCGGCGGCCCTGCCCTTACCCTCTCTTATATTGAACCGCTTCAAGGCTCATTCGCATCGCTTGCCTCAAGTTCCATTCGAAGCGATGGCACTAAAAAAAACAAAAAAACTTTGTCCGAAAAAAAACCCTTGTCGCGCTTGCGCCGGCGCGTAACGCTTGAAACTCCGTCAACTCAAACCGGCCTCGGCCATCCAAAAATCAACGCACTCATCACCATGATCGTTACAACCGCCCAACTCTTCAAACACGCCTACGGCAAATACGCCATCGGCGCTTACAACATCAACAACGCCGAGCAGGCGATGGGCCTCTTCAAAGGCTGCATGGCTTCCAAGGCTCCGTTCATCATCCAGATTTCCAAGGGCGCGCGCAAATACACCGACAAGCTGATGCTTGAAGGCATCATCCGCTCCGCCGACACGATTTTCCCGGACGCCATCTTCGCCGTCCACCTCGACCACGGTGACGAGGAAACCTGTTACGATTGCATCAACTCCGGCTTCTACTCCTCCGTCATGATCGACGCCTCGCACGAGACGTTCGAGAAAAACGTCGGGATTTCCAAGCGCGTCGTCGAAGCCGCCCACAAAAAAGGCATCTCCGTCGAAGCCGAGCTTGGCCAGCTCGGCGGCGTCGAGGAAGACGTCAAGGTCGAGGACGGCCACGCCACCCTCACCGATCCCGCCGACGCGGAAAAGTTCGTCAAGCTCACCGGCTGCGATTCCCTCGCCTGCGCCATCGGCACCTCGCACGGCGCTTTCAAGTTCAAAGGCAAACAATCGCTCCACTTCGACGTGCTCGAAAAAATCAAAGCCCGCCTCCCGGACTTCCCGCTCGTCATGCACGGCTCCAGCTCCGTCCCGCAGGACGAAGTTGCCCGCATCAACGCCGCCGGCGGCTCCATCAAGGACAGCGCCGGTGTCGACGTGAACGAGTATCTCCCCGCCGCCAAGCTCGGTGTCACCAAGATCAATATCGACACCGACGGCCGCCTCGTCTGGACGCGCGTCCATCGCGAATTTTTCCGTGACAAGCCGGGCGATTTCGATTTCCGCGCCCCCGGCAAAATCTACATCGAGGAGTACGCGAAGTTCATCGCCAGCCGCAATCAACTCCTCGGCAGCGCCGGCCAGCTCGACGACATCCGCGCCAGCCTCAAGAAATAACCGCGGGCCAGCGCCCACAAAATCACCGACGCGACCTCCAAAACGAGGTCGCGTTTTTTTGTGACGCGTTTTCGTAGTATCGCATAACGCACCTTTTTTCGGACACTAATAAAAAAGGCAACCCCGTTGGGGTTGTGTGATTATTATCGGATTACCCAAGGCAGGCGACGTTGTCGCCAGCCTTGGGCTGTACTAGGGAACGGCGTTGCCGTTCAAGGTGAACACCTGCGACATTTGCGAGAATCGTGACATTTGCGACAATCGTGGGAATCGTGAGAATTGTGGGAATCGTGAGAATTGTGACAATCGCGGGAATCGAAACGGCAACGCCGTTTCCTAGTGAAGCCCGAGGTTGCGACAACGTCGCTACCTCGGGTTATCAAACAAAAAACAGGCCACAACCCCAACGGGGTTGCCTTGCTTGTCTATAGTGATTTTATCCGAAAAAAGACGCGTTCTGAAATAGTAATGTATATTTCGTGGCGCGTATTTCGTAGCACGTTTTTCGCAGTACGTATTTCATAGCGCGTATTTCGTAGCGCAGGCTTCCAAGCCTGCATGGTCGTGAAATACGCATTTGCGGCAAAGCCGGAGCGAAAGCGAAGGGAGAGCGCCGAAGAGCGCAAAAACGGCGAAGCCGTTTCCCAATGCAGCCCAGGGTTGCGACGCAGTCGCTACCCTGGGAAAGGGGGAAAATTGTCACAACCTCGAAGAGGTTGCCTAGGATTGAACCGCCGAACCGCGAGTGATTTATAACTGATGTTACGCGGTCGGCAGTTTTCGTAGTGCCTGACCTTGTGTCAGGCCGCGAATTACCAATGTGGCCTCCCACGCGGGCGCGGCCTGACACAAGGTCAGGCACTACGGGCTGCGTAACATCAGTTTATAAGATACAAGGCAACCCCGTTGGAGTTGTGTGATAATCGGCGGACGATCCCCGTGATTTTCGGCAAATCTCATCGCTTTGGACGATTGTGTGTTGAGGCGGGAAACCTGTAGAGTGGTGGGAAGATGATTACCAAAAAAATCCTGATTGGCGGATTGCCCTTGCTGGCAAGCGTTGCGGTAGGCGGCCTGTGCGCGGGCGCCGCCCAGGCTGCGCGGCCCAATATCATTCTCATCATGGCCGACGATCTTGGCTATTCCGATCTCGGCTGCTTTGGCGCGGAAATTGACACGCCAAACATCGACCGTCTCGCGAAAAACGGCCTGACCATGACCCAGTTTTATACCACGCCGCGTTGCTGCCCGACACGCGCATCGCTTCTCACCGGCCTCTACCCGCATCAAGCCGGCATCGGCCACATGATGCAGGATCGCGGACTTCACGGCTACCGAGGCGAGCTTGGGAAGGACACTGTGACCATGGCCGAGGAATTGCGCGGCGCCGGTTATGCCACGTCGATGGTCGGCAAATGGCACGTCGCCCATGTGTTTTTCGACGGCAAAAAACAGCTCGATTTCAAGTCGCAAAAACCCTTTTGGGACAACAAGGACAACTGGCCCCTGCAACGCGGCTTCGACCGTTACTACGGCACGATTCACGGCGTGAACAGTTATTACGACCCGTTTTCGCTCGTGAACGGAAACACGCCCATCGAGGCGCCCGACGAGCGCAAGGATTTTTATTACACCGACGTCATCACCGACAAGGCCGTCGCCGAAATCGACCGCTTTGCCGGCGGCGGCGGTGGCGGCGACGGCGATGGCAAACCGTTCTTCCTCTACGTCGCCTACACCGCGCCGCACTGGCCGCTGCAAGCGCCCGAGGCCGCCATCGCGAAATACCGCAAACGCTATCTCGCCGGCTGGGACAAAATCCGCGAGGAACGTTACCAGCGCCAAATCAAAATGGGACTCATCGACAAGGGCTGGCCGCTCTCGCCGCGCGATCCGCGTGCGAATGACTGGGGCAACGTCAGGGAGCGCGAATGGGAGGCCAATCGCATGGCCACGCACGCGGCGATGATTGAGATCATGGATCAAGGCGTCGGGCGAATCCACGAACAGCTCAAGGCCAGGGGCCTCGATCAAAACACACTTGTCATTTTTCTTTCCGACAACGGGGCGTGCGACGAGCGCGTCAGCGCCAATTGGTACGACGTGCCGAGCCGTTTGCGCGACGACCGTGCCGTCAGGGTTGGCAACAACGACAGGACCGTCATGGCCGGCCCCGAGGATGTCTGGCAGAGCTACGGCATCGCCTGGGCCAACGTCAGCGACACGCCCTTCGTCCTCTACAAACACTACACGCACGAAGGCGGCATATCGGCGCCCTTCATCGCGCACTGGCCCGCCGGCATCAAGACACCCGGCGCACGGACGGAGCAGATCGGCCACATCATCGACATCATGGCCACGTTTGCGGACATCGCCGGCGCGAAGCACCCGGCCACCTACCAGGGGCGCCAGGTCCAGCCGCTGGAAGGTCGCAGCCTCGTCCCCGTTTTCCAAGACCAGGCGCGCCCGCGAGACACCCCGCTCTTCTGGGAGCACGAAGGCAATCGCGCCGTCCGCCTTGGCGACTGGAAACTCGTCGCGCAAAACCGCAAACAATGGGAACTCTACAACATCAAGATTGACCGCACCGAGCAGGACAACCTTGCCGCGACCAACCAGAAAAAAGTCAGGGAGCTAAGCGCCCTTTACGAAGCCTGGGCCAGGCGTTGCGGCGTGGTCCCTTACTCGCAACTCCCAAAACCAATCCATCGCGACAACGGCGCGCCGGAGTGAAAAACACCGCCAACGCAATCGCAACCGCCATCGCCAACGCAACCGCCATCACAACCGCAACCGCCATCGCAACCGCCATCGCAAAAGGCGGCGCGCAAAAAACCAAAAGCCCGCCGCCGCCGCATTGCCGCTTTCACGCCGTCCCACAAACTCACCCGCAAACCCACCCGTGAACCTACCAACAAACCCACCCATGCACCCACCCATGCACACCACAGTCGGCATAGTTGAAGACGACCTCGTGCTCCGCCGCACACTGGCACGGTTGATCAGCGGCACGCCGGGTTTCCAGTGCGTGGGC
>JAISGL010000438.1 GCA_031263125.1 Opitutaceae bacterium
CGTAACATAATGGCGGCTTAGCTTGCGGTCGGCGTCGGCGCGGCTGGACTGAAGCCCCAGTTGATTCCTTCATGCCTCTTCTGTACTATGATATGCTGTTTGAGTGTCAATGTACTAGCGTCAGATAGTCGGTGCCCCCACCATAAATCACCGACATTTCTTTTATTCCACTTATGGATTGGAAGAGTTTCAGATTTTTGAAGAAATCATTTTTTATCGTGGCGGACGCCTTGATTTCCAAGGCTTGCAACCCACCGCCGCTTTCAACCAGCAAATCCACCTCGTTTTTGTTTGAGTCCCGCCAGAAATAAATGTGCGGCTCCCTGCCTTCAAAAAAGTGTTTTTTAATAATTTCAGCGACCACCATATTTTCAAAAAATTCACCGCGAAGATAATGCGTGGAGAGTTGCGCGACATTCTCCAATCCCGGCAACGACGACACAAGACCGGTGTCATAAAAATATATTTTCGGCGAGTGTTCTTGAAATCATGATGGCGTTTTAAGAATTTTCGCACCGGGAATGCAATTTGTTATGCAAATACGAAAGTCGGATTTTACGATTTGCATAAAATTATCGAACACCCCGGCTTTCCGTATTGGGGGAGAGGGTGGATTGGTTTGAGGAACTGATGTTATGCGGACGGCAGAATTTTGCAGGGCCTGACCTTGTGTCAGGCCGCGAATTACCTGTGCGGCTTCTCACGCGAGCGCGGCCTGACACAAGGTCAGGCCCTACGTAATGCGTAACATCAGTCACAATATAAACCGGTTCATCAATAAAAAGGAAACCATATGCGAGTTTACTCACAACTTGAAAAGGAAATCATCAGAGGATTGATTGCCATCTATAATGAAGTTTGCCTCATTGCTGGGCATCTCGCGCCGCACGGTTGAAAACTGGGAGCAGGGACATCGTGAACCCACCGGCGCGGTCCGCGTCCTTATCCAAGTCGCCGCCAGACATCCCGAAGCGGTGCTTGAAGCGGTGGCATGAGGCTGCAAACGCTTCTGGTGGGAGAGCCGCGAAGCGGTTCAAGATGAATAACCGTGGGTGAGGAGCAACGCGACGCAACCCACGGTAAGAGAATATAGCACTCATGTCCCTGAAAGGGGCGAACCGGCTGTCACGCAGGGACTGTTCGCCCCTTTCAGGGACGTGGTTGATGTTGGCAAATCCGTGGGTTCCGGCGCGTTGCGCCTTCACCCACGGTTATTTATATTGAGTCCCTTCGGGACTCTCCTGCTTCGCTCTCCTGCATCGTTTGCCACGACTCCCACCACATTCGTTCGCACCCATGGCATGACCGGGGGACGCACTTTCGGCGCCAATGTATAATGAAGAATGTATAATGGGGCATTACCGCGCCAGTTTGCCGCGCGGTTTTTGCGGCGGTTTTTCAAAACAGCGAATAACCAAAAGACACCATGCCATTGGCGATTGGTATTATTAGCCGGACGGCGTTATTTTGGGCGCGGTGCTTTGGTTCCCGGAGCTGCCGCTGCCGGGGCGGATTACTGTCCCGGTTCCGGTGTCGGTGTCGGTGGCGGAGGTGGCAGGAGCGGGAGTGGCAGGAGCGGAATTGTCTGGCGGAAGCGGCGCGGGTTTGGTGATGGCCGGAGCCGGCACACCGGCGGTGGGGGCCGGGGCGGTGGATGGCGCGGTGGCGGCGGGCAGGCTCGCGGCGGGGGCGATTTTTCGCGTGCCCGCCGGGGTGGTCGTTGAGATGGGGGCGGAATCGTCGGCATCGGTTTTGGCGGTGTTGGTTTTATTGCGCGTCACGGCATACAGCGTCTCGCGCAGGTCGATGCCGGGGGCGTATCGCAGCGCTTCTTTCACCGTGTAATCGTCTTTCAGGTTTTGCAGGGCAAGTGTCTCGATTTCCTCCATCGGCGGGCGCGGGGTCTGGCGGAGCAGCGTATTGACGTGCGCGCGGGCGCGGGCGTCCACCCGCTGCTTGCAGCGCACCGGACCGTATTTGTAGTGCAGGCGGTGGGCCTCCATGTCGCGGGCTTTCCACAGTTCGACAAATTCCGCACGGCCCGCGTCGGCGCCGAGGTTGGGCAGCACGAGCGCCGGCGGGTTTTTCCGCTTGGCCTCGTCCAGCATCAGGGCGAGGTGCGCCTCGAACATCGTGGGTTGCTCCTGGTAGTTGCCGTAGTCGTTCCACGCGGAGGCTTTCATTTTCAGCACACCGTTGTAATTCGCGTCCAGGCCGCACGCGGACGTGGTCCACGCGGTGAGGGTTTTATTATTGAGTTTTATATAATTCCCGTAGCCGTTCGCCTTCAACTCATCGCGCACGGCGGCGATGAGTTTTTCGGCCTCGGCGTTGGTGAAGTTTTCTTTGAAGCGCAGCCAGATTTCGTGCATGAAGCGGCCCCGCGCATACGCGATGGCGTATTCCTCCGCGTGGCGGTCGAGGATTTGTTGCGGGGTTTCGTCACGCGGTATTTTTGTCACGATCTCCGACTGCCGGTAGGCGCCGCCTTGGGGGGCGTCCATGTTTCCCATCGCCGCCGCGGTGGCCGCCGCACCGCCCACGACCGCCGTGGCGGTGCCCACGGTGGTGCCCACGCAGGAGCCGATGAAGCTGACGGGGATGCCGACGACGAGCGTCACCAGCAGCAACACCACGCCAGGCGCCGTGCCGTTGCGCGCGAGGATGATGATGGCGAGCACCACGCACACGAGCAGCATCACCAGCGCGATGAAGAGGCCGAAGAAGGGCACGAGCGAGGTCATGCAGCCGATCACAAACAGCGCCCAGCCCACGAGCATTTGGGTGCGGTAGGCGGACGGGCGGGCGGCTTTGCCGGCTGCGGGCGCGGCGACGGGGGCGGGAATGGGCGGGGTTTCCCGCGGCGCGGTGGCGCCGGTTGCCACCGGCGCCGGCGGGGATGCTCCGGGAATGGGCGGGACGTGAGTCGGTTCGGATTCGGGTGTGTTCATGAAGGAAAAATCAGTTGGGCTGTTTATGGGTGGTCGCGGCGCGATCCTGCCGGGTCATTCCTTGTGATACAAATCCTCCTCCGTCAGCACGCGCGCGCGGCGCGATCCCGGATCCTTGAGGCGAAAGGTGATTTTTATATTGGAATAACGGTTTCGGAGCACGTCGCCTTGGAAATTATTATATTTGTCATATAACATATCGAATGGAATCTGCACGCGGTACATGCCCGGCTCCAGGGTGGCGTCGGCGCTGACGGACACCGTGCGATCATCCCCGGTGAGGGTTTTGCTTTCGCCGCGGGCAAGGCAGTTGCCCTCAATGTATATTGAATATTTCCCGACGACGGCGTACGTTTGCCCGGTGTTTTCCACGTCCACGGCCAGCGTGTGCGCGCCGGCCTTGGTGATTTTGAGGTAGCCTTCGAGTCCGAAGAAAAACGGCTGGCTGTGGTAATTTTTATAATCGGGGTCGTCCTTCACGGCGCCGGGGGAGAAGGGCTGCTTGGTGAGCGCGATGGCGCCGGCCTCGCCCCAGTTGGGGAAATCGCCCTCGAGCGGTTTGTTTTTATAGGTCCAGATGTTCAGCCAGAGGCCCTTTTTGTATTCCGGCGCGGCGGGCGCGGCGGCGTCGGCGCGGAGCATCGGGGCGAGGGCCGTGGCGGCCCCCGCGAGTGTGAGTATCGCCAGTCGGCGAATTTTTGACGGTGTTGTTTTCATGGCGGGAGAAAAAGGAGGGCGGGCGGCGCGGACGGCGCGGGTGGCAGGCGCGCGAACCGGGGGAAATTTGTGAGAGGAATAACGTCATCTGATATTTAAGATACTTAAAGTATCCATCGCGCAAGCCTTTTTCTTCGATGATTTCAGGGGCATGGCACACGAAGGTATTCCGGCGACGGGGTTTGACGCCCAAATCAACGTGAAAATGTCACGCGATTTGAGGGCGCGTCTGCGCAAAATCGAGGCAAAGCATGGGACGCCGGTCCCGGAAATTTTGAGGCGTCTCGGGGTGGCGGCGGCCGTGTTTTTTGAAAAAAACGGTTATCTGACGTTTCCCGCGGCCGTCATTCCGGAGACTTTTTCCCCGCCTGCCCCGCGCAAGGCCGGCGGAAAGCAAGGGGCCGGCGGTTTGCCGGAGTCGCGACAAAAACGCGCGTGAGGCGGATGTCGTGGCACACGTTACGGGAGCGGCGGGCGGGAGGGCAACGGCGTCGCGGAGTTTCGCGGTGTCGCAGATGTCCGCCTTGCTCCAGCGTGGCGCATGGCGGCCGGCCGGGGTCTCCGTTCATCCAAGGGCAGGCGCGACCGGTTCTTCCTTTTTGCGCGGGGCGCAGTTGCCGTTGGCGGGCGGGAAGGGGCGGCGGACGGGCGGCGGCATGAGGGGCGCCGACGCGCGCGCGAGCGTGACGAGTTCGTCAATCACGCGCGTGGGGTCCTCTTCGTAGCGGGCTTTGATGAAGGACTCGCGATAATCACGGTAAGCCACCGGATCGGTCATCCAGCGTCCGATGAGCGCGGCAAAATCACCGGAGCTGCGAACAATGCTGCTGCCGGCGGTGTTGCAGAAATATTTCAGCGTGAGTTTTTCCTGCGGCATGATTCCGCCAAAGCCGTTGAAGACAATCGGGCAGGAAAAATGGAGCGCCTGCGCGCAGGTGGTCGTGCCGCCGCGGGTGACAATCACGTCGGACGCCTGCATGAGCAGGTGCACGGATTCGGAGTAGCCTTCGATGTGGCAGCGAAAGTCCGGGTTCGCGGCGCGCCAGCGCATGAGTTTGTTGTACACGTCGCGGTTGCTGCCGCAGATGATGATCGCCTGGCAGCGGTCGCGGTAGTTGACGAGCGCGGGGAGGAGGTCGAAGTGGTTGTTGGCGCCGTTGCCTCCCGTGGCCAGGAAAACGGTGAAGGTGTCGGGGCGCAGTCCGTAGCGGCGTTTGCGCGAGAGCGCGCGTTGCGCGGCGTCGATGTGTTCGAGGTGCGCGCTGGGGCGCATGAGGTGTCCGCGGACGAGCGTGCGTTGCCCGGCCATGCCGAGTTTTTCGATTGCGTACCGGTTGGCCGTGCAGGTGCGCGAGATGTAGAGGTCGGCGGAGGGTTCGACCCAGTTGCGGCTGTAGCCCCAGCCGCCGGAAAACTCGCCGCAGTAGGTGGCGCAGCGCACGCGTTCGCGTCCGAGGATTTTGCGTGCGAGCTGGAAGTATCCGCGGTTGAGGCAGTCGTGAACGCTGAAGACGAGGTGCGGGCGGTAGTCGCGCAGGACTTTTTTGTAATAGCCGCGTCCGAGCGCGACACTCCTCCAGTTGACGCGTCCGTAGAGTTCGATGAACGAATAAAACGCCGTGTGCAAAACGGGGATGTTTTTTTGTATCCAGTTATAAAGGCCGACGCCGCCGCGGTTGATCACGGAGGATTTTTCGAGCATCTGCTCGATGCGCACGTCGACGTGTCCGGGATAAAGCTGGTAGCACCATTCGGCAAAGGCTTGCGCGCGCGCGTCGTGTCCGCCGCCCGTGCTCGACGTGAGCACGAGGATGCGGAGTTTTTCAGCGGTGGTTTGTGCGGGCAAATCGTTCATGGCGCCCCGAAGTAACGCGCCTCGAATGCGCGGAGGAGCCGCGCGGGCAGGAGGCGCGCGCCGAGCGGCGCAAGCCTGGCTTGGAAAAAAGACCCCGAGCGCACGACGCCCGGGCGTCCGCGCGCGAGCGCGCGGCGAAGATCGCGCGCGGCGCGCACGGGGAGCGGCGCGGTGTTGAATTGCGCGTCGATGGTTTTCCACGCGGACGCGACACGGGCGGAATGTGCGTTTTCGGTTTCTGCGCTCACGGTTTCTTTGATTACGTTTTCCAGGAATCCGATTTCTCTGCTCCCGGTTTCTCCGCTCCTGTTTCTTTCGCTCACGGTTTCTGCGTCTCCGGTTTTTCCGTTTCCGGGCGTCGGTTTCATGGCGTGGTTAAATGCGGTGCGGTAATCGCCGGGGCGAAAGTCGATCACGCATACGCGGGTGCCGCGCGCTTCGAAGGCGAGGCTCGCGCTGAGCGCGGAGAGGCCGGCCTTGGCGATGTTGTATCCACTCATGTAGGGCAGCGGGAAATTCACGGCGAGCGATGAGACGTTGACAAGGCATCCGCGGTTGCACGCCTGCATGGAGCGAAACGCCGCGTGCGCGAGGCGCGCCGTCGTGACGAGCATCGCCTCGATTTGTGTCCGCCAGAGCGCAAAGTCGGCGGAGGCAAAGGGCGCGAAGATGCCGTAGCCCGCGTTGTTGATGACGATGTCGAAGGCGG
>JAISGL010000441.1 GCA_031263125.1 Opitutaceae bacterium
ATGGTGAAGCGTTGTTTGAGCAGCTTCATGAAAGCCGAGACATCATTCATGAGTGCAAGCTGTTGTTTGCGCCATGCCTCGGCGTCGGGACCGCCAGCCTTGAGCTGCGCTTCGACGACCGCCAGCGATGCGGTTTGAAAACGGGTTGGTTCCGGGTAGAGCAAACGATAGCGACGCAGATGTTCCTCATCGGAAATCGGTGCTTTTTTTGGAACCCTGACAAGCACATGGAAGTGGTTTTCCATGACAGCGTAGGTGAGAATGGAAACGCCGCAGTAGTCGGCGATTTGCCACATTTGCCGGCGAAACATCTCCTTGGCGTCCTCGTCGAAAAGCCGTTCGCCGTTAACGGTGCGGGAGATGCAGTGGTAAACGGCATCCTCACCATGAATTTTTATCCGTGCGATTCTCATGCGGAAAACAAACGCCGAAAAACAGACACGCTGCAAGCCTAATTTAGAATCTGTCCCTATATTTTATAACCTCTTTACAAATTCCATTTGCACATGCCAGAAGGACTGATTCATGATTCACGTCATCCAAATGATGCGTGCGACAGGGGCGGCTTGGCAGGTTGGTGCTCGAAACCAGACACGCCCGGTTTGGCTCTTCTTGCGAGGCGTGTTGCGCTTCGTCCGGAGGGCTGGCACCGGGCATCAGCGACATCTGCCAATCGCCACTCCCAGTATCCGGTCGATCGGGCAGCCCCTCTCTGGAATTGCTCCGATTTTGCGGACTATGCTCTACGCTTTTTGCACGCGCGTTATTTGCGCACTGTCACCAGTTCGCAACTCACGGCGCGTTTTGTCGCCGGGTCGAATGTCACCAGCGCGGCTGACATGCGCACGTCGTCCCCGGCCACGTCGAAGCGCCGGGGCATGCCATCAAGGAAACGGCCAAGCACCGGTTTTATCTCGCGCCCAAGCACCGACGCATACGGCCCCGTCATGCCGACGTCGCACATGAAGGCGGCGCCGTTGGGCAGCACGCCGGCATCGGCGGTCGGGACGTGCGTGTGCGTGCCGAGAACGGCGATGACGCGGCCATCAAGGTGCCAGCCCATCGCTTGTTTTTCGGAAGTCGCCTCGGCATGAATTTCGACAAAAACACCGTCGGTTTTGCCAGCGAGTTCGCGAAGCAGGCGCTCGGCGCCAAGAAAGGGGCACTCGGCTTTCATGCCGACAAACTGGCGGCCCAGCATCGTCGTCACCCCAAGCCGGAACCCCCTGGCTTCAATCACGACGTATTCGCGTCCGGGACAGGATGCGGGGAGATTTGCGGGGCGGCAGACAAGGTCGAGCGCGGCGATTTCGTTTTCCCAGCCTTTTTGATCCCACACATGGTCGCCGAGCGTGATGGCGTCGATGCCGGAGGCGAGGAGCGTTCTGGCGATTGCGCCGGTGATGCCTGCGCCGGCGGCGGCGTTCTCGGCATTGGCGACGACGAAGTCGATTTCGCGTTCGGCGCGCAGCGCGGCGAGGCGTTCGATCACGATTTGGCGTCCGGGTTTTCCAACGATGTCGCCAATGAACAGGAGTTTCAACATGCCGGACAACACTCATGAGTCAGGGCGTTTTTTCAATCCCGCAATAGGACAAATGCAATATGACAAGCGTGTCTGCCGATCTTCATTTTCATGGAAAAATCGAGGTGGAAACGTTGTTTTGAGTTAGTAACTGATGTCACGCAGCACGGTATGTAACGCAGGCTGCCAAGCCTGCTTTGCCTGTCGCACGCCGCCGGGTGTTCGTTTTTTTTCAAACCGGGCGAGGCTCCGCCTCGTCAGCAGGCTTGGCAGCCTGCGCTACGTGCGCGCCACGTAACATCAGTTAGTAATGTAATAGATAACAAATGGGGGTTGGGTGGCGACTTCGGGTTTGGGTTGCATCGCGCTTCGTATATGCTCTCCGCGAACAGCACGGACAGCACGGGCGGCGCGGGTGGCGCTGCGCTGCGCGACGCGATGCGGCGCATCGGCACATTACTGTCCTCAACTTTTTCATGCTGCGTGGCGCGGCGTTGTTTGTTTCACTTGGCCACATGCTCGAAGAACTCAAACGCGAAGCCTACGAAGCGAATGTCGCACTGCCCCGCCACGGGCTTATCAATCTCACCTTTGGCAACGCCAGCGCCATCGACCGCGCACACGGCATTTTTGCGATCAAACCGAGCGGTGTCGATTACGCCGCGCTCAAACCCGAAGACATGGTGCTGGTCGATCTCGCGGGCAAAAAGGTCGAGGGGCGTCTGAATCCTTCGTCGGATACGCCCACGCACCGGCGGCTTTTCATCGCGTTTGCCACCGTCGGCGGCATCGTCCACACGCACTCTTCGCACGCCACCGCGTTCGCGCAGGCGGGTCGCGCGATTCCGATTTTTGGCACGACGCACGCTGATTATTTCAACGGCGACATCCCCGTGACGCGACGCATGACCGCGCGGGAAATCGCCGGAGCCTACGAATGGGAAACCGGCAATGTGATCATTGAAAAATTCACCGGCGACAAACTCGATCCGCGGGATTTTCCAGCTGTGCTGGTCAACCGTCACGCGCCCTTCACGTGGGGTTTGACCGTGGCAAAGGCTGTCGAGGTCGCGGTGGCCGTGGAGTGCATCGCACACATGGCGCTGATGTCGTTGCAACTCGCGCCGGAGCTTCCCCGCATCGAGCCGGAGCTGCTCGCAAAGCATTTCAAGCGCAAGCACGGGCCGGGTGCGTATTACGGGCAGGCGAGGGAGGGAAGGGATGAGGGATAAGGGATAAGGGATGAGGGATAAGGGATGAGGGATGAGGGCGTGAGGGAGTTGCAAGCGATGTTCCTAAAAAATATCGTGCCCGTAAAACTGCCGTGTGCGAAGCTCACGCCCGGTTTGGAAAAGAAAAGCGAACATCCGGGAGCGTGTGAAGGCGAGGGCGCGTTGCCGTTCCTGGTCGCTTATTTTGCCGTTTCCTCGACGAGCGTGAGGCCGGGGAGTTGGGCGCGGAAGGTGTCGTCGACGTGGCCGGCACCGCCGCAGGTGGCGCGGATGAGGAGATTGCAGTTGGGGATTTCGGATGCTTGCTCAACACGGCCTTCCGCCGAGGCCAGCGCGTTCCGGATGAGCCACTCGCTGATGAAATCGTAATTTTGCGCAACCGTTGAGAGCGGCGGGTCGCTGAAGCGGCTCGCCTCCGTGTTGTTGAATCCGACTATGCGGAAATCCTCCGGCGCGGAGAGGCCGATTTTGTGCATCGCGGTCATCAGGCGCAGGGCGTGTTCGTCGTCGTAACTGATCACGGCGAGTTTGCCGCGATACACGGACCAGCGTTTGGCGAGTTCGTCCATGGTCCTGCCTTGCTGCGCGACGAGCTGGCAAATGACGGGGCGCTGCTGCCGCGACATGGCGCTTGTGTAGGCGACGAGCTGGCATTGCAGGATTGTGCTGTGCGGCGCGTCGGGGCCGATGAAGGCGATGTGTTCGCTTCCGAGGAGCGAGAAATAGCGCACCAGCATTTCCACAACTTGCGCCGAGGGGCGTCCGAAGAGTTGCGGCTCGACAAAACAAAAGCGTTCGAAGCCCGGTATCGGCTGCGGCAGGCTGACGGGGACGGGGCTGTCGTGAAGAAATTCGCGGACCTGGTTTTCCTTTCCGGGGGGAAACCACGGGAGGACAAACGCGGTGCAGCCTTCGCGCGCGAGCATTTCGATTTGCCGGCGCGTGTCGTTGTCGAAGCCTTTTATCCAGAGCGAGCGGGGCTGGATGGATTGTTCGAGGGCGGCGTGGCCGATGGACTGGAGAAGCTGGTAGGCGTAGGCGTCGCTTTTGGAATGCGTGAGCAGGCCGAGCAGGCGCATCGCGGGCAGGGGCGCCACGGAGTGGCGCGCGATGAAGGTGCCGCTGCCCATGCGGCGGCGGATGATGCCTTCGTCGGCGAGCACTTTCAGACCTTTGCGAACGGTCAGCACGCTGCAACCGTAGTTGGCGGCGAGTTCGCGCTCGGTGGGCATCTTGGCGTTCACGGGGAGCGTCTCGGCAAGTTTGCGGACTTCGGTTTCGACCTGCTGGTATTTCAACTGGCGGGCCTTGGGCAATGTGCCGTTGGTGATTCCCTGTTGTTGCACGAGGGAATCGTGCCGGGGTGGCCGGATGCCGGCGGAGTTTGTTTTTCGGGTGTGGCGCAATGGAATGCTATGTTAGTGAGAGAGAATTGATGCAGTTTCCGGTTGTGCGCAATACAATGTGCTCCGGACTGCGGCCTTGGACTGTTTTTCGCGGGCGTAACATCAGTTATTGTATCTGATATTACGCAACACGCAGGGCCTCGCAGCACGCAGGGCCTGACCTTGTGTCAGGCCGCAAATTACCAATGCGGCTTCCCACGCAGGCAGGCGCACCCACGCGGACACAGCCTGACACAAGGTCAGGCTACAAAATCCTGTCGTCCGCGCGTCCCGTCCGCGTAACATCAGATTGTATTTTGAAAACGCATTGTGGGCACAGATACTGGCGTTTCCCTTTCGGGAAAGAGATCGATCCGGGGTGATTTCCGGGAAAAACCGGAAAAGCAACTGACGTGCAGGTAAACAAGATTGAAGTCAAATAAACAGGAATAAACAGGGACAGGTTCTTTACAGGAGGTGCATTAAAGTTGACACTTGGATTTTATGAACCAAAAAATAAGTTTATAATAT
>JAISGL010000472.1 GCA_031263125.1 Opitutaceae bacterium
TGGATCGGCGAGAGCAGCATCGCGATGCGCACGGCGAGGCGATACCAGAAGCCGTGGGCGCGGAACTCGGCGGTCGTCGCAAGGCGCGAATGCGTGAAATCGTTTTCCAACATCCGCGTCACGTGCTCCGTGAACTCGCGGTCGGCAAAGGCCATCGTCAGCTCAAAGTTCAGACGGAAGGAGCGGTTGTCGAAATTGGCCGTGCCTATCGTGCAATAGCCGTTGTCCACCACGACGACTTTGTGGTGCATGAAGCCTTTTGTATAGCGGAAGGTTTTCACGCCCACGGCTTCGAGTTCCTCGATATACGACCAGGCGGAGAGTTGCACGAGAAAGTTGTCCGCCTTGTCGGGGATGAGGATGCGCACGTCCACGCCGCGCAGGGCGGCGAGTTGCAGGGCGGAGATGAATTGCTCGTCGGGCACAAAATACGGACTCGCAATCCAGATGCGGCGGCGCGCGGTGTTGATGGCGTCGAGGAAAAAGAGCGTCGCGGTTTCGAGGTCGTCGGACGGCGCGGAGGGCAGGCAGAGCGCGACGCGCGAGGCGCCGGAGGGCGCGGGGTCGGGGCGCCATTCGAGGCGCGGGACTTCGCCCGTGGCCCAGTGCCAGTCCTCGATGAAGACGGCCTGCACGCATTGCACGACGGGGCCGGCGACGCGCATGTGGGTGTCGCGCCAGTAGCCGGCTTTTTTGTCGAGGCCGCGGTATTCGTCGCCGACGTTGAGTCCGCCAACCCACGCTTCGCGTCCGTCGACAACGACGATTTTGCGGTGGTTGCGGAAATTGATCTGGAAGCGGTTCCAGCGGCCGCGGCGGGTGTTGAACGCGGAGACGCGGATGCCGGCGGCGCGCATGTCGCCCACGTATTTGCGGGTGAGGCCGCTGCTGCCGATTTCGTCGAAGAGCACGTAACAGCGCACGCCTTCGCGCGACCTGGCGGCGAGGCGCGCGAGGAGTTCGCGCCCGGTGGCGTCGTCATGGATGATGTAGAACTGCACGAGCACGTAGTCGCGCGCGCGGTCGATGCCGGCGTAAATCGAGGGGAAGGTTTCGGCGCCGTCGATGAGGAGTTCGGCGTCGTTGCCGCGCGTGAGGGGCAGGTGCGCGAGGAGTTCGATGGCGAAGGGTTCGCCGAAGCGCGGGGTGACGAGCATGTTTTTCGCGCGCATGTGGATGAGCGCGGCCTGGATCGTGGGCGAGGAGAGCGCGGATTTCCGGCGGCGGAGCGTGATGTAGCCGTTGAATTTGCTGCGTCCAAAAATCCAGTACGCGGGCACGCTGACGTAGGGCATGAGGACGAGCGCGACGACCCACGCGACGGCGCCTTGCGAGGTGCGCGCGGTGAGGATGGCGCGGATACTCGTGGTGATGCCGGCGATCTGCGCAAGCGCAATGGCGATGCTGATAACGATGCCGGCATGGGCGCGCGCGTAATCCCAGACGGCGTGGAACCATGTGATGACGCCACCGGCGACGGCGGGCGAAGCAGGGCCTTGGCTGGTGATGTTGGCGGGCGTGACGGCGGTGGCGACGGTCGTGCCGGCGGTGGCGACGATGTTGCCGGTCGTGCCGGCGGCGCTGGTGGTACTGGTGGTGCTGGTGATATCGGCGACAGCGGTGCTGGCGATGTTGCCGGTCGTGCTGGTGACGCTGGTGGTTTCGACGGTGGCGGCGGTGCTGACGATGTTGCCGGTCGTGTTGGTAACGCTGGTAGTGTCGGTGGCGGCGGCGCTGGCGGCAGCGCAAGCGGCGGTGACGGCGCAAGCGGCAGCGAGGCCGATGAAGAGTGCGGTGCGTATGAGGCGGCGTGCGCGCATGGCGGTTTGCGTGGTGGCGGTGTTATTTCCGGGTGTTGTTATTTGGCGCCGGCAGGAGATCCCGATGATGTGAAAGTGGCGGTGATGGCAGTGGCGCGGAGGTGGTGCGGAGGTGGCGCGGAGGTGACGGCCTGCAAAATCTGCCGGCTGCGTGACATCGGTTGGTAACGGATGTTACGTAGCCGATAAATTTCGTAGGGCCTGACCTTGTGTCAGGCCGCGAATTACCAGTGTGGCCTCCCACGCGTGCGCGGCCTGACACAAGGTCAGGCCCTGCGAGCTGCGTGACATCAGTTGGTAATATTTCTTGCTCTTTAGCGATAGCGTCAGGGCAAGCAGGAGGCTTGCCAGATATTAGCCGGTGGTTGAGGTCGCAACGCGACCGGCACCACCGGAATCCAACATAAAAACCACCGCATCCCGGAGGGATGCCAGAGACGTGTGGCGTGGGTTTCTGGCATCCCCTCGGGATGCGGTTTTTATCTGCGATTATATCCGGTGGTGTCGCTCGCAAAGCCTCGCTTAACCACCGGCTAATCTCTGGCAAGCCTCCGGCTTGCCCTGGCGAGACCGCCCTGCCAAAAACCGGCTTTCGCGTGACATCGGTTGATAACATCATTGCGAGACCGGCAGCGTGGCGCGCAGGGCTTCAAAGTGGTTTTTGGTGTCGGTGTCGCGCGCGACGCGGATGCCGAGTTTGATGAGCGCGCCGGCGGTGTCGGGCGGGCCGTGGCGGGCGTAGAGTTCGGCGGCCTGGAGCACGATGCGGGTGTTGCGCGGGAAACGCGCCGCGCCTTCGAGGAGCACTTCGAGATTCGCCGGGGCGGGGGTGGCGGCGCTCCGCAGCCACGTGTATCCGATGAGTGAATACACTTCCTCCATTTGCGGCGGTTGCGAGCGGGCGGTGAAGAGCGGATCGAGCACGCGCGCGACCTGGGCGGCGCTGAGTTTGCCGCCGGGGGCGGCGGGGGTTTCCAGCACCTCGGCGAGGCGCAGTTGCGCGAGTTCGACGTAGGCGCGCGGGCGCACGACGCCCATCCGGGCGGCGGTTTCGAGGAACTTGCGCGCGCGGTCGTCACGGCCTTCGAGGCTTTCGAGGAGGCCGAGCGAGGCGAGGAGGCCGGGGTCGCGTTCGCGGCGGAGGTAGGGGATGATGAACGCTTCGCGGGAGTCCTCGGGGTGGCCGGCGAGGCGGAGGGTTTCGCCTTTGATGCGGCCGATTTCGGCCTGCGTGGCGTCGCGCAATTCGATGGGCTTGGGGGCGGGGAGGCCGGGCGTGCCGCGCGGGGCTTTGAAGAGGACGTATTGGTGGTCGGTGAAATCCACGTAGCCGCGCAGTTCGATTTCCATTTGCCTGTGGGTGCGTCCGAAGCATGCCTTGAAGTCGTTTTCGTCCACGGGGCCGGCGAGGGCGCGCGCGGCGAAATCAAGGAAGCCTTTCTGGTGTTTCTTGTTTCGTCCGTAGAGGCACATGTGGACGAAGGCGTAACATTGGGCGCTCCAGTTGCCGCGGCGGATTTTTGAGCGATCGTCGCCGAGCATGTCGCGGAGGGGCATGATGTAGCCGAAGCGGCTTGAGGGGGCGCCGCGCATGTATCCAAATCCTGAATACCCGCCGATGTCGTGGCGCAGGCCGCCGGCGTAAAAGGGGTCGTGGTGGTGGCCGTTTGAATTGAAGGGATCGTCGAAAATGCCGTTGCGGGAAAATCCGCCGTGGGCGCCGAAATTGGAAAACGTGGAGACGTTTGACGGGCTGGCAAAGCCGCCGAAGCCGCCGTCAACGCGCGCGAACTCGATGTATTTTTTGCCAAAGTCGAGCGTGCTGAAAATGCGCGACAGACCTTCCTCGAGCCAGCCGGGGAAGGGTTTGTTGTTGTTGGCGCGGCGCATGAGGAAGCGCGTGTACTGGCGGTAGAATTGCCGGTAGGGGTCGTTGACCATGTAGGTGCTGCCGTCGGGGCCAAGCACGTCCTGCATCATGAAGTCGATGACGATGGCGGCGCGCTCCCTGTCCTCGACGAAGAGGCTGGTGGGCGTGAGATACATGTCAGGCTCGGGGGAGGGCGGCACGAACTGGCGGAAGGAGTTGCCCGCCGAGCAGAGGATGAGGAGCGTGGGGACGTTTGGCCGGGCGTTGACGAGCGCGGGCCAGACGACGGACATGGCGGTCTGGAGTTGTTGAAAGTCTTTCAGGAAGCGGAGCGTGGAGCGGTTGCCGCCGTTGGAGAGGATTTCGAAGCCTGGGAGTTCGGCGTAGCGCCAGAATTCGGGCGGGGGAAGCACGCGCACGTCGGTGACGGTGTATTGCGGGAGGTGGACGACTTCGCTTTCGGGGATGCCGGGGGCCTTGGGCGCGGGCGCGGCTTTTTTCGAAGGCGCGGCGGCGAGGGTGGTTGCGAGGGTGGTTGCAAAAACGAGGACGGTGGCCGGGACGACGAGGGCGAGGCCGGCGCAAAGGGCTGAACGGGGTGGATGAGTCGTGCGCATGTTGAGGATGGATTGTGTCCGCATGTGACGTGCGGACAATGGAAAAGTGACACGGCACGCGCGCCGGGGGAAATTCAAAGTTATGTCACAAATAATACGTGTGCGCGTGCGCGGCGGCTTCGTGGTTGTGTGGCATTGTCATTTTGTGCCTGAAGATCGCAATACAACGAAGCAATTATAATAAACGGTATTATTGCGATGAAACGTTTGCGCATTGCATTTGGGTGCGAGATGCCAAGATGCCAAGATGCCAAGATGCCGGATGATGGTCCGGGTTGGTGAAATAAATAATGACACAACTGATGTTACGCAGCTCGTAGGGCCTGACCTTGTGTCAGGCCGCGCACGCGTGGGAGGCCACATTGGTAATTCGCGGCCTGACACAAGGTCAGGCCCTACGAAATTTGCCGGCCGCG
>JAISGL010000484.1 GCA_031263125.1 Opitutaceae bacterium
CGGATCGCGCGCGGAGTCGGGCGGAGGAGGATGGCAGTCATGTTTCGGGCAGTCATGGTTATGATTGTATCTGATGTTACGCGGCGGCCAGTTTTGGCAGGGCCTGACCTTGTGTCAGGCCGTGCTCGCGAAAGAAGCCACTTTGTTATTTCGCGGCCTGACGCAAGGTCAGGCCCTACAGGTCGCGTAACATCAGTGAGTGCATTGTTTTCGGATGTGAATTGAAGGGGGCGCATTCAACGGGCGAGTTCGTAGGCGAGTTGCGTGCCTTCCGGCGTGATGGTGGCGACGGTCATGATGAAGGCATCGTTCTCCTTCCGTAATGGGATTTCCTTGGTGCGCGCGCCGGTGGCGTCCACCGCCCAGGCTTTCCATTCGCCGGCGGCGGCGGCAGGCAGACGAAGCGTGAGGCTCGCCTCGCCGCGGCGGACGAGGTGCGGTCCCGTGCCCCATTCGTGGATGAGCTTGCGGTCGGGCGCGCCGAAGGTCGCGCCTTGCGGAATCGCGTCGGTGAGGTGTGTGACGAGGATGCGGCGCGATTCGGCGAGCGGGCTGCCGTCGAGCGAGACGATGTTGATGGCGGCGTCGGCGGTGTTGTCCGTGATGGAGACAATGCCGCCGGTGAGATCGGCGCGGGCGGGGGCGACAAAAAGCTCGCTGCGCGGCGTGACGACCTTCACGGAACCATCGTCGGCGCGGAGTTCGATTTCGCCGGTGTCGCTCTTGAAATGCGTGGCGGCGGCATTGATGGAGCCGGCGGGCAGGACGCCGTCGCGCTGGAGCGAGGTGTGAAGCGTGTCGCCGGCGAGGTAGGTTTTGGCCGGAAGCGGTTCCGGTGGCGAAAAGCGTTTTCCCTGCCCTATCACGGCGGCGGCGATGGCGTGCGCCTTGTCCGCGCGGGCGAGCACGGCGGCGGGCTGGCCGGTGAGCGAGCCAAGGCGCGTGACGAGTCCGAGCCGCGTAAACGTGCCGGGGTAGCGCAGCCACTGGTCGCTGAACGCCTCCTCGGGTCGCGCCGCCCAGACGAGCGCGCCGCGCGCGGGGGCGATGTCGGCGCGGAGGAAGAGGAGCGCGCCCACGCGGTCGGCAATGATGCCGACGGGGTCGTTGGCGAGGGCGAAATAGTTGTCCATCGCCCCGTCGAGGGCGGACTCGCGATCCTTGGCGTATTGGAAATTATACAGCGCGTCCCAGTCCTGCAATCCGGCGTAGGCGGGCATCAGCACGGCGCCCTCGGCGCGGTATTGGTTGGGCCGGCAGAAGTTGAATTCGGTGACTGTGAACGGGCGTCCGTAGATGCGCGCGGCGAAAAGTTTTCCCGGCACGCCGCCCTCGGCGCCGGCGCCGCCGGAGCTGGCTTTCTTTTGATTAAACGCAAACGGCGGCTGCCACGGGCGTCCCGGAAATTTCGGGTGGTCCCAGTAGGCGTGGTTGTCCACGTAATCGAAGTGCTCGCGCAGGAAGCTCTCGCTTTGCGTCCGCTCGGAGTTGGCGCCGGTGAGGAGCGCCTTCACGCCGAGCGAGCGCAGGAAGGCGAAGATGCGGGCGTTCGAGCGGATTTGCTTTTCGATGACAAACCGGTTCCACGCGGGCGAACTCCTCATGCCGGCCTCCTTCTCCGTGCCGGCGCCGGAGCCGGTGAAGGCTTTTTTATACAGCGCCAGCACGCCGGGGTCGCTGATGCGGTTGAAGAGCTGGTCTTCGTTGAGCGGGCAGATGCCGATGAGCGCGGGGTCCTCCGCCCACGTGAGGCCGGTGTATGGGTTTTTGTGCGTGAGGAGGTTTTTCGCGTAACGCGCCCATGAGTTGTACGCGGCCTCGGAGATGGGCACGAGGCCCTTGTAGCTGTCGGCGGTGAGCCGTCCGCCTGAAAAGCCAAACGCGGCGATTTCCGCGTTGCTGAACGTGCGGCTGCTGAAGAGGTCGATATTGATATAAACACCGCGTTTTTTCATCGCGGCGAAGAGGTAGTCGAGCTGGTCGAGTTTCTTCGGGTCAAGCTCCCATGAGTTGCCGCCTTTGCGCACGAGATCGCGGTCGAAATGGTGAAAGCGCACGGTGTTGTAACCGGAGCGCGCGAAACGGCTGGCGACGCGGCCGGCCTCGGCTTTCGAGAAATAGTTGGCGGTGAACGTGAGGTTCGGCCCCCAAAAACGGGCGCGCACGCCGGGGCGGTTCTCAAACTCGAAATGTCCCGCTTGCGTGGCGCGCAGCGCGCCGTATTTGCCGGCGGGGGCGTCGAGGTTTGCCGAATAATCAAACACGCCGCCGGGCGCTATCTCCACCGAGTGCGCGTAGGGCGCCCAGTCGGGGCCGGGCGTGTGGACGTATTTCTCAGCGGCGGCGGGCACGGCGGCGGCGGCGAGCGCAAGGGCGAACGCGAGGGCGAGGCCGCGTCCCGTGCTGCCCAAACCAACAATCCAATTGCCACAAAAAACACAAAAAGGGCGTTGTGTGTTTGCGATCATCAACAGAGCGCCTATAGGCGCTGCGGTCTCCTTTCCTGCAAAATCATATTTTACCGGAA
>JAISGL010000063.1 GCA_031263125.1 Opitutaceae bacterium
CCGCACCACGTTTCTGGACAATTATCCGTGGAAGTTCGTGGATTTGGACGCGGGCGCGGGTGCGAAATGATGTCGGGCGTCAACCGCGTCCGCGGGGTCACGCGGGGTCACACGGGTCCAGCGGTGGAGGTGGTGTGATTTTCGATTCTCGATTTTCGATTTTCGATTGTGCAAGCGTCCTTCGAAACCCCAACGGCGCGGTAGCGCCCAATCGAAAATCGAAAATCGAAAATCGAGAATCGAAAATCGAAAATCACACGCGGGGCTGGCGGCGGGCGACGAGGATGGCGAGCACGAGCAGTCCGCCGCCGAGCAGCAGGCGGGGGATGTTGGCCGACTCGCGGAAGAGCAGCAGCGAGCAGGCGACGGCGAGGGGTATCTTGGCGTTGTTGAAAACGGCGAGCGTGGCCGTGCCCACCCGCGTCGCGCCGATGTTCCACCAGAAGAAGCAGAGGCCCGACGCGATGACGCCGAGGTACACGAGGACGAGCCATTGCGATGCGTCGGGGCGAAACGCGGACCAGTCTGTCGTCACCGTCGAGGTGAGCAGCGTGATCAGCAGCGCGCCGAGGTAAAGCCACGCGAAGAGCGATGTGTCGGGCGTCTTTTCCCGGGCGCGGTGGCGGAGTTTGCGGTACATGAGCTGGCCGGCGGCGAAGCAGATGTTGGATGCCTGCACGAGGAGGAAACCGGCGAGGAGGCTGCCCGCCGGCGTGAAGGTCCGCCAGTTGATGACCGCGGCGCCGGCGATTGCGAGGAGCGTGGCGGCGACGAGGCTGACCGGGAGTTTGCGGAGCGAAAACGCCTCGAGCGCGGCGATCCAAAGCGGCGTGAAGATCGTGAAGACCGCGACCTGGTAGGCTGCGAGAAAACGAAACGCGGCCATGTAGAAAACATACATAAGCCCGAATTCGAGCGCGCCGATGGCCATGTAGCGGAGCGCGTCGGACATGCGGATTTTTCCAGGACGCCAGAAGGGGAGGAAAACGATCAGCGCCAGACCGGTGCGCACGACGCCGAGCGCGGTCGCGTCGAGGCCGGCGAGCCGGTCTTTGATGAGGCCGAAGGACATGGCCCAGATGAGTGATACGATAAAGAGGTGCGACATGCGGGAGTTGGGGCAAACGATGTGGATGAGCCGCGAAGCGATTCAATACAAATAACCCCGCGGGTGAGGAGGGGCGCGACGCGATTCACGATTATGGCAGGTTTGCCGCAACTCCCGCCACTTTGAGCCACTTTGACATTGCGCCGCGCGAAACGGCGTCAGCCGTGGCTTGCGCAAAGCGCCAGCGCGACGACGACCACGGCGACGGGCGTCCAGAAACCGCCGCGGCGCAGCGTCCATTTTTTTGCGTAGCCATGGAGCATCGACGCGAGCAGCAGCGCGAGCGCGCCGTAGCCGAGCCACGCCGGCGAGAATTGCGCGGGCGTGGAGACGCCGGGGATTTTCAGGAAAAACTGGAGGCTTTCCTCCATCATGAGCAGCAGGAGCGCGGCGGAGTGATTGAAGAGCACGCTCAGTGGCGTGAGGCCGGTGAGGCCGAAGAGCAGCGAGAGAAATCCCGCGAAAATCACGAGCATCGCCGCCGGTATGAGCAGGAGGTTCGCCAGGAGCGAGCCGGGCGTGAACAGCTTGAAGTAGATCGTGCCGCAGATTGCGCTGACGAGGCTCGCCGCGATGCCGATGCCGAGGACGGAAATCAGATAGCGGTGCGCCGCGATGAGAAAACGCTGGAATCGCGTGCGCGCGACCGCCGGCACATCGCGAAAAAGCACGCGGCGCGCGAGCCAGCCTTCGCCGAGCGGCAGGCCGTAGAGGAGCAGCGCGGCCACGATGCCGTACGACATTTGAAAACTCGCGCTGAAAAGCTGCATGGGCGCGGCCAGGAGCGTGACGAGCGCCGCGAAGGTGAGCGTGGCGATGCCGTTGACGGGGAGTCGCAGCTGAAAGGACGCTTGCAGGAGCGCCACCATCACGAAGGCGCGCATCGCCGAGGGACTCGCCCCGGTGATTTGCACGTAGAGGTAGAGCGCGAACGTGCCGGCGACCAGGCGAATCCAGGACGGCAGGCGCAGAAACAAAAGCAGGAACTGGATGCCCGTCGCAATCGTGGCGATGTGCAGCCCCGAGATGGCGAAGAGGTGCATGGTGCCGCTGCCGAGGAAGAGCGCGTTTTGTTGTTCGTCGATGTCCTGTTTTTGCCCGAGCACCATGGCCCGCAAGGTGCCCGCCTGTTTCGGCCGGCGCGCGAGTCCGGTGGAGAGGATTTCGGAAAAACGAAGGCGCGCGCGTTCATAAAACGTGGCCGTGGCGGAGGGCGTTTTTTCGAGGGCGAGAAGCCGTCCATGCGTGAGCTTGAAGTTCATGCCGGAGGACACGAGGTAGCCGTCAAACGAATCCGTCGCCACGCGGCGGGGCAGGGGGGCGAGCATGCCGATGACGGAGATTTCGGCGGTGCGGATAATCTGTGACGGCGTGTTTTCGGGCACGGTGAGGGCGGACCCCGGCGGCAGCGAGACGGAGAAATACACGCGTTGCCCGAGCAGTTCCAGCAAGTGCGGCTCCGCGTCGGTGACGCGCGCCAGCCCGCTGGTTTCCGGCACGGCCGGGCGGTTGTTTTGCCGCGACGGCGGTTCGGTTTGGTTGCCTGCCGGAAATGTGTGCGTGATGCACAGCGTCAGCCGCGCCTCGCGCGCCGGGAGCGTGTCGTAGACGGGGATGCGGCTGCGATTGATTTCATACGAGGCGATTCCGCTCAAAAAGACGCCCGCCACAAGCGCGAGAAGACCGCCCCGGCGTCGTGGCGCGAAAATGACCGCCGCGACCGCGAGCACGAACGCCCCGCACAAAATCGCGCCGGCCGGCAGCGGTTGCGGCGATATTTT
>JAISGL010000009.1 GCA_031263125.1 Opitutaceae bacterium
CGTGGGTTCCGGCGCGATGCGCCTTCACCCACGGTTATTTATATTGAGTCCCTTCGGGACTCTCCTGCTTCGCTCTCCCGCATCCTTTGCCACGACTCCCACCACATTCGTTCGCACCCGTTCAAAGTGTTCGCGGCGGTCCCGCCGAGACCACCGAGGGCTATGGGTGACGAACGTGGCGGTCTCGGCGAGACCGCCCTACCCCAAAACCTCTTTTGCGTAACAACAGCATATGACTGATGTTACGCGGCACGCAGGGCCTGACCTTGTGTCAGGCTTCTCGTAGCGCAGGCTGCCAAGCCTGCTTTACCTGCCGCACGCCGTCGGGTGTTCGTTTTTTTCCGAACCGGGCGAGGCTGCGCCTCGTCAGCAGGCTTGGCAGCCTGCGCTACGGGCGTGCCGCGTAATGTCACTCATTCTAACTTGCATTCGATATTGTCATAATTGCCCATTCTCTGCCCGCAATTTTCCTGAGCATCTCTCGATTTTCGGCAAAGGCGGGAACCCCGGTTTCACGTTGTTTGACGACTTCTTTCATTGAGTTGTAAACACGGTTCGGGAAAAGCCGCTCCCTCTGGCGCCCCCATATGTTTTCACATGGATTGAGTTCCGGACTGTAGGGCGGCAGGGGCAGGAGCCGGATGTTTTCAGGCACCACGACATCCTTGCTCCTGTGCGAGCTGGCTCCATCCACAACCATCACAATATAACGGTCTTTGTGCGCCTCTGACACCCGGGCCAGGAACTCACTCATCCGGCAACTGTTCATTTTGTCACATATCATCTGCTCGAACTCCCCAGTGACCGTGTCAACCGCTCCGTACAGGTAAGTGTATTCACGCTGGTAACCATTTTGCACCACAGGACGCATCGGCGCGGGCGCCCAGCAGCGCCGAATGCGAATCATTCGCCCGAATCGCGCTTCATCCTGAAACATCAGGTGCGCTGGTCTTCCTTTGGTGTCTTTTGCCTGACAACGACTTGCCATTTCCACTTTGAGTTTTTTTTCCACTCCTCCTGCTTTGCCTCATCTGCTTTCGGATGCCGTGTGTCGGGCGCGCTCTTGCGCCAGCCGTGCCGTTTCAACAAACGATACACATAGCTTTCGCACAATTTCTTTCCGAGTTTCTCCACCAGTGCTTCCCTCATCTCGCTTGCCACGACTATCCGCCCTTGCGCAGCTTGCTCCTCCCATGATCCAAGAAACGCTTTCTCCTCTTCCAATGTCATGTTTTCGCGCTGACGCCCTCCATGTTGTCTGGCTACATATCTGCCTGTCCTCATCTCGTTCAAACGCGTTCGCAAATTCTGCGTTCCCCGCTGGCTTATCCCCAACAGTTTTGCCGTCTCAAGCAAACTTGTCCCAGTCAAAACCGGCAATACCACAGCCAATGCCATTCGCATCGTTTTCGCATCGTCTGTGGTCTGCAATAATTCGTTTGCATACTTTATGTCCTCATCGTCTGTTTTCAGTGGTCTTGCCATCCCTGTACTCCAAATTGTAGTAATCATGAACGCAAGCTAGAATTAGTAATTAAAGCGCCCCGCGCGCGCCTGTCATATGTAAGACAAGAACGCCCTCGCATCCGTCGCGCACGGGAAAAAAACTCCCGCAAAACCAATTCCGGCGAACCGCCGCCATGAACATCGTCCAACCTCACAAAACCACGCACGACATCATCATATTTGGAGCCGGCCACACTGGCTTCGCCGCCGCGCTGGCCTGCCGCCGCGCGGGTCTCGACGCGCTGCTGGTTGACCGCCGCGCCGCCCTCCTCGGGGAAAGCGGCTGGTCGTTCGCGGGCGACACCGGCTCCTCCGCCGAACCGCTCTGGCGCGAATGGCGCGCGGTCCTCGCCCGCCACGACGGTTCCGCGTCCGGCGCGGCGTCCGGCTCCGCGTCCGGCGCGGTGGATGGCGCGGTGGACGGCGCGGTGGACGGCGCCATCGCCGAGGTGCTCGCCACCGATCTCGTGTTGCGCGAGGCGGTGCCGGTGTTGTATTACGCCGCGCCCTGCGGCGCGGAACTCGACGCGGACGGCCTCGTCAGCACGGTCATCGTCGCCACAAAATCCGGCACATGCCGCCTGCGCGCGCGCCGCTGGATCGACGCCACCGATGCCGGCGAACTCGCCCTGCTGCTCGCCCGCGACTGGACGCGCCCGCTGCCGCGAACGCGCACGGTGAATCTCTTTTTCCGGCATCCGCGCCCGGGGCCGCTGCCATCATTCGATTTGCCCGCGCCCCAAGCCCTGCCCGCCGGTTCAAAACTCCGCTGGCAACCCGGCAAATGGGCCGGCGAACAGATACTCTCGATCATCCTCCCCGGCGACGCCGTGCGCGCCCGCTCCGCATGGCTGCCGTCGCTGCGCTCCATTCGCGAGGCCGCCGCCGCTGATCTCAAGGGCGCCGTGCTCACCCACGGCAGCGTGATGCCGCTGAACGCATTTGCGCCGCGCGCGGAGACCGCCGCCGCGCGCATCGCGAAATCACTCCCGGCGAACGTCTGCTTCGCCGGCGCGGACGGCGCCACCCTCGCGCAAAAATTCGATGCCGGCTGCCGCGCCGCGCGCCTCATCGCCGCGTTTCCATGCGCGCGCGCCGGCGTGGACGACGCGCCGCGGCCCCTGTCGCAACGGGCCGTCGCCACGCGCGTGGCCGACGTCGGCGTCGCCGGGCTTGGCACCGGTGGCGCGATCGCCGCCATCGCCGCAGCGCGCGCGGGCGCGAAGGTGTTTGCGTTTGAGCAAATGCCCTTCCCCGGCGGTGTCGGCACGGGCGGCGGATTGCACGTTTATTATTTTGGCATGAAGGGAGGGATGCAGGAGGAGGTCGATGCGCGCGTGCGCGAAATCATGCCGCTTTTTGGCGATGCCGCGCAAATCGGCGGCTTCCATCCCGAGGCGAAAAAACTCGTGCTCGACGCCATGCTCGCCGAGGCCGGCGTCGAGGTCTGCCAGGACGCCTCGTTCCACTTTGCGGAAACACACGCCGGCTCTGTCTCCAGTGTGCGCCTCGCCACGCTCAACGGCCCGCTGCACGCCCGCGCCGCCGCCTGGGTCGACGCCACCGGCGACGCCGACCTCGCCGCCGCCGCGGGCGCGCATTTCCGCCTGGGCCGTGCGGGCGACGGCATGACGCACGCCTACGGCCAGTCCTCGGGGCGGGCCGCCGTGGTCGGAAACGCGGTGAAGTTGCACATCATCAATTTCGACGCGGGCTATTGCGATGCCACCGATGTGGCCGACATCACGCGCGCGCGCCTCGCCAGCGTGCGCCAGTACGTGCAGGCGCGCTACGATGCCGCGTCGCGCCCCACCTACATCGCCCCCGTGCTCGGCGTGCGCCAGTCGCGCCAGATCGAGACCGACTGCACGCTCACGCTCGACGACCTCATCGACCGCCGGCGCTTTCCCGACGCGGTCGGCCACACCGGCTGCCATTACGACAATCACGCGCGCGACTACGAGTTTGAGAGCGTCGAGGCGGCCTTCTGGGTCTGGGTCTGCCAGCAATGGTATGGGCGCCTCGCCTGCGAGATTCCCTATGGCATGCTGCTCCCGCGCGGCTTGAAAAACGTCGTGCTCGCCTGCCGCGCCGCCGGAGTCTCCGAGGAGGCGCATCACTCCTTCCGCATGCAGCGCGACGTGCAGCGCATCGGCGAGGCCGCCGGCCTCGCCTGCGCGCTCACCGCGACGGCGGGCCTGGACGACTGCCGCAAGGCGCCGTTTGGACAACTGAGAACCCGCCTTGTCAAAACCGGCGCGCTCGGGCCGCGCGACCTGCCCGGCCGCATGTCCGGCGGCCACGCTGACACCGCGTGTCGCGGGGCCACGCCTGCTCAAATCAACTCGTGGCTCGCCAGTCTGCGCGGCGGTCCCGCCACCGGTGCGCTCTGGCATCTTTACCGCCACGAAAATCCCGCCCGCCCTCAAATCACCGCGCTGGCCGGTTCGCCCGACGACACCATCTCATGGCGCGCCGCCGCCATCCTCGCCATGTGGGGCGACGAACGCGCCGAACCCCGCCTGCTCCGCGCCATCCGCGTGCGCGAGGATGACCGTGCCCGCGACATCACCCGCCCGCAGCAGGAGTGGTTCTACATGCCGCGCTGGTATGGCGCGCTCACCATCCTGAAACGTTGCATCACGCCCGCGAGTCTTCCGATGCTCGAAGGATTTGCCGGTGATGCGCACACCCCGCTCAACCTGCGCAACGCCGTCGCGCTCGCCTGCGAGGCGCTCGCCTTGCGCCAGTCCCTCGGCGGTGACGAACGCGCGCGCATCGCCGCCCTGCTCGCGCGCCTGCCCGCCACGCCGGCGCCGCACGGCATCCGCAGCCCGCAAGGTTCTCCGCTCGGGAAAACCGAGCCTCCCTCCGTGCCGCAGCCCACCGATTTGCAACGCGTCATCGAGGACTACACCTGGCAGCTCCACTACGCCGTCGCCCGCGCGTATCGCTCGCTCGGTCTGCCGCCGCACGATCAGGCGCGGGCTTTTTTGCGCGACGACCGCGCGATTGTCCGTCGTGCCTTCGCCGGCATTTTGAACCGCGATTCGAGGGCGCCGCAATTCGCCCCGGAAACCGCCCCGCAACCCGTCGCCCAGCCCATCGTACAGGGTGTTCCTTTATTATAATCTGATGTTATGCGAAAGCCGGGTTTTATTAAAATTTTCGATTCTCGATTTGGCAGACTGTCGGCCTTCGGCCTCGAAACGATTGGGGGAGCTTCCGCTCCCGCCAGCGAACCGGCGCGGCAGCGCCCAATCGAAAATCGAGAATCGAAAATTTTAATAAAACCCGTTCTGCGCTTCCTGAATCCATTCCAACCCATGAAAACAACCGCCACGCTCCTCGCCACGCTCCTCACCGTGCTCCAACGCATCCTCGCTCAAGCACGCCCCTGCTCAATCGGCCCCCGCCTCCGTCCGCGCCCGCGGATGGTTTTCGCCGGGCTGTTTGCGCTTGCCCTGCCGTTCGCCGCATTCCCGCTTTCCTCCCGCGCCGCGCTCATCGCGGAGGATGATTTCGACAGCTACACGCCGGGGAGATCGCTCATCGGCCAGACCGCCGGCGGCGCCGGCTGGGGCGCCGCGTGGGGCAAACAGAACGCCGCCTCCACCGTCACCATCTCAAACGCCCCTGCCGACCTCATTTCCCACACCCTCGACAATGGCGACGTGCTCGGCAGCGCCACCTCCGGCGCAGTGCTCGTCATCTCCTCCACCGCCACCGCCAATGGCATCGATTGTCCGCAGGCCCTTGTTCGCAATTTCGCGACCGTTCCCGACGCCGGCTCGGACGTTTTCCTGAGCTTCATCTTCAAAATAAAAGACCTCTCCAAGCCGGACGGCGCCGAAATCAGCACCCACAACCTCGCCGAATGGTTCGCGCGCGACGCCGGCGCCGCCAACACCGACACCGCCGGATCAGTCGGCTTCGGCGGCGGCAGATTCACGGCCCTGGTCAACAACACCCGCTCCTCCACTGTCGGCGGCATGCTCGTCTATGGCCGGACCTATTTTGCCGTCGTCAAATACACCGGCTGGAACGGCAGCGCCTACCGCACCGCCCAAGTCTGGCTCAACCCCAGGACCACCGATGAAAACATCGCCGCGACCACCATCACCCGCACCAAAACCGCCGCCACCGGAGGCTCCTCCGCCATGACCGGCCTCCGTGTCCGCACCTACAACCTCACCGCGATAAACACCGGCGCCGCCACTGGACGTTACCACGTGATCGACGCCGTCCGCGTCGGCACGACATGGGCGTCCGTCACCGGCCAGCCCGCGCCGGGCGCCACTGGCGCGCATCCCGCCACCGCCGCGCCCGCCGCCGCGTCCGATGCCGCCGCCGCGACCGATGCCGCCGCCACGCCCGCCGCCGCGCCTGTGCGCGCACCCGTGCGCGGCGTGCGCGCGCAATCGCCGTTGTTCACGATGGATTTCTCATACGCCAGCCGGCACGTTTTTCGCGGCCTCAAGCAAACCAACGACTCTTTCCAGCCGTCGCTGGACATCCCCATTGCCAAAGCCGTTGCGGGCATCCGGGCCAACATGCCGGGCACGGCCAGCGAGGATTATGAAATTGATCTCCACGTCGGCTATCGAACCGGCATCACCAAAAAACTGCACGCGGACACCCTTCTCACATTATATTATTATCCCGAGGCGGAAGGTCTCGAAACCCAGAAAAGCTACGAGGCGGGAGGCGGTCTCGCCTATGATCTGTTCGGCCTCACCGTGAACGCGCGTCTGTATTATGATTTCCGCAAGGATGCCGCCACTGTCCAGGGAGGTCTCTCGAAAAGCGTTCCAATAAAAATCGGCTCCTTCAAAACATCGCTGGATATTGACGCCTGCATCGGTTCGGTTTCCTCGCGCAATTGGACGCCCGATGGCAACGTATGGTCGCCCGATCGCAATTATAAAACTAAGGAATCTTATAATTATTACGGAGGCTCCGTCAGGATTCCGTATAAACTCAGCCGCCAGGCAACCGTTCATGTGGAGATAAATTACGCCGACCACGACGGCATCAGGCAGGCCGCGCCGAAATTCTGGTTTCGCTCGGGGATTGCCGTCAGTTTCTGAGGATGCGCATGAAGGCGCAAAAGCCCCTCTGCCTTTTCCGTCGCGCCGCCCGGTTGTGCGGATTGTGGCTGTTTTCAAGTCTCGCCGGCAATGCCCTCGTGCATGAGGCGGACGTGTGCATTTATGGCGGAACCAGCGCCGGCGTCGTCGCCGCCGTGCAGGCGGCGCGCATGGGCCGCTCCGTGATCTTGCTCGAACCCGGAAAACACTTTGGCGGCATGAGCATCGAGGGTCTCGGCGGCACCGATGTCGACAACCACGGCAACTTCCAAAACAGCCCCGCCGTCGGCGGACTCGCGCTGGAATTTTACCGCCGTATAAACGCCAGTTATGGGCGGACATCCGCGTTTGAGGAAATGTTGCTCCATCGCCGGAAACAAAAGGAACTCTGGTGTTTCGAGCCGCATGTCGCCGAATCGGTTTTTTCTGAATGGATAAAAGAGGCGGGGATCAGGGCGCTCCCGATGCGCCGTCTCGCCGAAAAAAACAGCGTTCACAAGAAAGGTGCGCGCATCGTGTCGCTGCGCTGCGACAATGGCGACGAGTTCCGCGCCGCCATGTTTATCGACGCCACCTACGAGGGCGACTTGCTCGCCGCGGCGGGAGTGAGTTTCGTTTTGGGACGCGAGGGAAACGCCCGCCACGGCGAAACCAAAAACGGTGTCCAGACCTCCTCGCCACGCGGTCATCTGGATCGCGAAATCGACCCTTATCGCGAGCCGGGCCGGCCCTCCAGCGGGCTTGTTCACGGCGTGCAAGACGAGCCGGTCGGGCGCGATGGCGACCCCGGCGACAGCATCCAGGCTTTTTGTTTTCGCCTCTGTCTGACGAAAAATCCCGCCAACCGCCTGCCCATCACCAAGCCGTCCGGCTACGACCCCGCGCGTTACGAGCTTCAGCGCCGCTACCTCGCGGCGGGCGGGAAAATTCCGCCTCCCTCGGCGCGCCTGCCCAACGGCAAAACCGATCCGGGAAGCTGGCACAAACTGGCGGGCAACATGCCCGGTCTCAATGACCGTTATCCATCCGCCTCCCCGTCCGGGCGCGCCCGGCTGCTGCGTGAGAGCCGCGAATACATCCAGGGCCTCCATTGGTTTTTGGGCAACGATCCGGCCGTTCCACGGGAGACGCGCGAGGCCTGGCGTCCGTGGGGATTGTGCAAGGACGAGTTCACCGACAACGGCGGCTGGCCGCGCGTTTTTTATGTGCGCAATGGACGGCGGATGGCGGGTGATTTTGTCCTCACCGAAAACCATGGACGGAAGGTGAACCCGCTGCCTGTCGCGGACCCTGTCGGCCTGGTCTGGTGGCCGCACGACCTGCACGAAGCCCGGCGGCTCGTGCGTGACGGCAGGGTTTGGCTGGAGGGCATTGTTTTCGACTCCTCGGCGGATTGTGACTGGGCGCCCTTCGGCATCCCTTACCGCTGCCTGGTTCCCCGGCGTGCCGAATGCGTCAATCTGCTGACGCCGACCTGTCCTTCGTCCACCTACGTGGCTTACGGCGCTTATCGCC
Organism: Opitutaceae bacterium; assembly: GCA_031263125.1. Taxonomy (GTDB): domain Bacteria; phylum Verrucomicrobiota; class Verrucomicrobiia; order Opitutales; family Opitutaceae; genus Ereboglobus. Next base: position 8,112 of record JAISGL010000009.1, read on the forward strand.
TGGAATATCAATTTATGAGCGCGGCCCAGGCCGTAGCGACCGCCGCCGTGCTTGCCATTGAGGGCCGGACCGCCGTTCAGGATGTTGATTATCCGCGTCTGCGCAAACGGCTGCTTGCCGACGGCCAGATACTGTCCCCGCCGCGACCATGATTATTCCGAAAATGTTTATGCTTTGTATGCTTCGTATCGCAAAATACAGCACGCGCCTTCTGCCCGTCCTCCTGTCATTGGCCGGCGCCGAAGTCGGCGCCGAAGTTAGCGCCACGACCGCCCCGTGTGCCATGGAACGCGATATTGTGATTTATGGCGCGACCTCCGCCGGCATCGCCGCCGCCGTGCAGGCGGCGCGCATGGGCAAGTCCGCCGTCATCGTCGAGCCTGGAAACCGCATCGGAGGTCTCACCACCGGCGGACTTGGCCAGACCGACATAGGCAATAAACACGCGATCGGCGGCATTTCGCTTGAATTCTACAAGGCCGTCCGCGGGCACTACAACGATCCCGTCGCGTGGAAATGGCAGTACCCCGCTTCCTATAAATCCCGCGGGCAGTCAAACACGGCCCCCGGGGAGGAGGCCATGTGGACTTTCGAGCCGTCCGTTGCGCTGAAAATTTTCGGGCAATGGGTGCGGCGCGATAATATTGAAATTATAAAAAACGAACGCCTCGACCTGAAAGACGGCGCCATTTTTATAAATGGCGCCAAAGGCCGGCGCCTCGCGGGATTCCGCACCGAATCCGGACGGGAGTTCCGGGGCAGGATGTTTATCGACGCCACCTATGAGGGCGACCTCATGGCGCTCGCCGGCGTGAGTTATGCCGTGGGGCGCGAAGCCAATGCTTTATACAACGAGACGTTCAACGGCGTGCAGGCCGGAAACGCCGTGAAAAACCAGCTCAAGCCCGGCATCGACCCGTATGTGAGGAAGGGCGACCCGTCCAGCGGCCTGCTGCCCTTTATAGACCCCTCCGGCCCCGGCGTGGATGGCACGGGCGACCGGCGTGTGCAGGCGTATTGTTTCCGCATGTGCCTGAGCGATCACCCGGACAACCGCATCCCCTTCCACAAGCCCGTGGGTTATCGCGAGGATTGGTATGAACTGCTTTTCCGCAACTTCGAGGCGGGCGAAAAAAAACTGCCGTGTCAAAACTCCCCCATGCCGAACCGCAAGACCGACACCAACAACGACACCGGATTTTCCACCGATTTTATCGGCCGGAATTATGATTATCCCGAGGCCGATTATAAAACCCGCGAGGAAATCGTCCGCCAACATTTATTATATCAGCAGGGGCTTATGTGGACGCTCGCCAACCATCCGCGCGTGCCCGTGGCGATTCGCGAGGAGGCTTCCAGATGGGGTGTGGCGAAGGACGAGTTTGTCGAAACCGGCGGCTGGCCCGGACAATTATATATTCGCGAGGCACGCCGCATGGTGGGCGCGCTGGTCATGACGCAACACCACTGCCAGGGCCGCGAGATTGTGG
>JAISGL010000014.1 GCA_031263125.1 Opitutaceae bacterium
AACGGCAACGACACCGGCGTCCCCATCCTCGCAACCGACACCCTCGGCGCCGGCCTGCACCAACGCGCCCTCCTCAGCACCGACGGCTCGCGCACCCGCGAACTCGTCCGCGACAAACACAGCCCCCTCCGCAACCACATCCTCGGCATCATCGACGCCGGCAAAGGAGGAGCCGCCTGATGCGCCTCGGCACCGTCATCGGCCGCGTCACCATGACGCTTCAGGAACCCATCTACAAAGGTGGCCGCGTCCTCCTCGTGCAACCGCTCACCCGCGCCGATTACGCCGCCCTCGCCGGAGCCGGGAACGCCAGTCTCCCGGTTGGTGCCTCCCCGAAGCCCCCCAAACTCGCCAGCGCCCCCACGCTCGTCGCCTACGACCAACTCGGCGCCGGCCCCGGCCACATCGTCGGCTTCACCGAAGGCGCCGAAGCCACCGCCCCCTTCACAGCCGACGCCCCCGTCGACGCCTACATCGCCTGCATCGTCGACCAAATCGACTACCGTCCGCCGCCCGCCGCGGCGGAAAAGCCTGAAAGCCTGAAAACCTGAAGGCTGAAATAATTATCGAAAACAAAATCACTAACTAAAATCACCAACCAAACCACCAACCCGCCTTCAGCCTTCAGGCCTTCAGGCTTTCAGAACTTTATCACCATGGCACAATTCCTCACAGCTCGCGACATCGAGAAACTCATCCGCAACGGCCAGCCCGTTCCGGCCAACGCCCGCCTCACCCCCGGCGCACAAGACTACCTCCGCGACCACGGTCAGTCTCCGCTCTCCGCGGCTCCCGCATTCGGCGCGGCGGCGCCCAATCCAAAATCCGCAATCCAAAATCCAAAATCCTACAACCCCATCGTCCCCGATTACGAATACAAGTGGACGCCCGGCGCCGACGCAAAAACGCCCGAAGCCATCGCCGCGTTTTTTAACTCGCCCGCCATCGTCGCCATCAAACACCGCATGGTCGACATCGGACGCCGCATGTGGGAACGCAACTACACCGACGGCAACGGCGGCAACCTCACCGTCCGCGTGGGGGACAACCTCGTCCTCTGCACCCCGACGCTCATCTCCAAAGGCTTCATGAAAATGGAGGACATCTGCCTCGTCGACATGGCCGGCAAACAACTCGCCGGCGCGCGCAAACGCACCAGCGAATGCATGACGCACATCGCTATCATGAAACGCCAGCCCCTCTGCAAATCCTGCTGTCACGCGCACCCCCCGCACGCCACCGCGTACGCCGTCGCGAAAGTGCAGCCCCCCACCTGCCTCATACCCGAAGCCGACATCTTCCTCGGCAAAATCGCCATTGCCCGCTACGAAACCCCCGGCTCTCCCGAGATGGCCGACACCGTCGGTGAAGTCGGCAAGGACAACCAATGCGTCCTCCTCGCCAACCACGGCGTGATCACCTGGGGCAAGGACGTCGAGGACGCCTATTGGAAAATGGAAAACGCCGAGTCCTACTGCCAGACGGTCTGGGTGGCCTCGCAACTTGGCGGCGAACTCGGTTCCGGCGTGGGAGGCACGAACGCGCGCGAGTTCATAAAAATCCGCAAGTCGCTTGGCATGCCCGACAATCGCGAAGGTCTGAAGGAATGCGAACTCTGCGACAACAGCGAATTTCGCCCCGGCGTGGTCTGCCACCCCGAGTCGCCCGCACCGGCGGAGCCTAACGCGAATCCCGAAATCGAAGCCCTGGTGCAACGCCTCACCGGCGAAATCATGAAGCAACTCGGGACAAAGTAAGCAGCCAAAGCATCAACCCAAAGCGTCGCTTGCCCCGAAGCGGCAAGCCGAAGCGCCAAAACCGGAGTGCCGAACCGAAACGCCGAACCGGAGCGGCAAACCGGAGTAACGATCTCCAGTCGCCGGGGTGCATCTTAAAAACTGGCCAAGCCAAGCCGCCAATTCCGGAGTAGAGCGGGCGTCCCGCCCGCTGACGGCGAAGCCGCCGGATCGAGTAGCACGGGCTTCCAGCCCGTGTTACGCAAACATACGGGCGGGACGCCCGCGCTACGCAAACTTGCGGGGCGGGGTGTATGCGCTACTTTGGAATTGGGGGATTGGATTGTTGCGGGTTTGAGGTGCGGACTTCGGGGGTGTGGCGGATGTCTTTTGCTTGCGTCAGGTAAACCATTTCCTCGGCGATGTTGGTTGCGTGGTCGGCTATGCGTTCGAGCGATTTGGAGATGAACATCAGCTCGACGACGCGGTTGATCGTGCCGGGGTTCGCGGCGGCGTGCGCGGTCAGGGCGCGGTAGAGTTGCTTGTTGAGTTTGTCGACTTCCCTGTCGCGGCGGATCACGGCGAGGGCTTTTTCCTCGTTGTCACTTTCGAGGAGGCAGTCGAGGGCTTCGCGGAGCATTTGTTGGGCCATCATCGCCATTTGGTTGAGGCTGCCGATTTCGGCGACGGTGGCGGCGGTGAGCGGCGGTTCGGCGGCAAGGCGGAGGGCGCGTTTGGCGATGCCGGTGGCTTCGTCTCCGACGCGTTCGAGGTCGTGCGAGGCTTTCATGCCGACGATCACCACGCGCAGTTCCGTCGCGATGGGGGCGCGGAGGTTCATGTAGCGCATGGCTTCGTCGTCGATGGCGATTTCAAGGTTGTCGATTTCGTCGTCGGTGGCGATGACGCGGCGCGCGAGTTCGGGGTCGGTTTCGGTGAGCGCGCGGAGGGAGAGCCAGACATGTTCGATGGCTTTTTCGCCCATCAGGATGAGTTGCGAGCGGAAGGTTTCGAGTTCGGTGTCGTAAAAGCGTTTCATGGGCGTGGTGTGTGAGTGTGGAGGCGAGTG
>JAISGL010000016.1 GCA_031263125.1 Opitutaceae bacterium
CGTGGGTTCCGGCGCGATGCGCCTTCACCCACGGTTATTTATATTGAGTCCCTTCGGGACTCTCCTGCTTCGCTCTCCCGCATCCTTTGCCACGACTCCCACCACATTCGTTCGCACCCCGCTTCGTCATAGTCACCTCGTCATAGTCGCCTCGTCACACCCGCCCCCGCCTCCGCTTCACTTCGCGAGCAGTTTGTACACTTCGCTGCCGGCGAGCAGAAACGCGCCTGAGCCATATGCCTCGGTCGAGTCGTCGGGGAACGACTTGGGATCGTAACCCACCGGCTGCACGTGCGTGAGTTTTCCCTCGGGCGTCACGCAGGCGACCATGGCGTTCCAGCATTGCAACACCGCCGGTTCGTAGGTGGCGCGGTCGAGCAAGCCGTTGTTGATGCCCCAGGCAAACGCGTAGCAGAAAAAGCCCGAGCCGCTGGTTTCCTTGAGCGGATAACTCGCCGGGTCAAACATGCTCACGCGCCAGAGTCCGTCGGATTGCTGGCATGAGAGCACCACGGGGGCCATTTCGCGGAATTGCCTCTCAAAGCGCGGGCGCGCCGGATCGTCCTTGGGCAGGATTTGCAGCACACGCACGAGGCCGCCCATCACCCAGCCGTTGCCCCGGCTCCAGAAAACTTTTTTTCCGTTCGCCTCGCGCACCGCGGATTCCTCGCCGACGCCGGCGAAACGGTCATCGCGATAATACAGGTGCTCGGCATCGTCGTAGAGATGCGCGGATGTCTTCCACCAGTTTGTGACGACAAAATCGCGATATTGTTTTTTGCCCGTCGCCACCCACAGCCTGAGCCACGCCGGCGGCGCCATGTAGAGCGCGTCGCACCACGACCAGCGATTGCGGTGCCCCGGATTCACCGACGGCTCGAATTTGAGGATGCTGGTCGCCGGATGCGCGAGGATGTAATCAAAACGTTCGGTGACCTGCGCGATCATCTTCGGGTCGCGGTACTTTTGGTAGAGGTCGGCGTAGGTTTGCGCGATGCACTGGTCGTCCGCGTCATACACGCGCCCGAGCATCGACCATCCGTGCTTTTCGCCAATCTGGCGCAGCGCATTGCAGTAGTGTTCGTCGCGGGTAAGTTCGGCAAGGGCCATCACCCCCGTGTAGCCGGCGGCCTGCACCCATCCGATCTGGCTCAACGTGGATTTGTGCGGATTGGCCGACAGGTCGCGATGAGGATTGGCAAGCTGCCAGTCCGCGACTTTGCGCATAAGCGGGATGATGCCGGACGCATCCGTCGCGGCATCGGCGGCGCGCATGCCCGCCGGTGCAATCGCAAGGGCAAACGCCGCAAGAACCGCAAAAAACGCCACGTGGATTTTTTGCCTGGAAACACAAAATTGGGAAAAACGTGATGGAATCATGTCTGATATGTAATTTGGATGCCCTGCCAAATCATCCGGCGGGAACATAGTCGCAACGGCAAAGCGCGAACCAATTTGCCTAAGCCGTTAACCCGCGAGGATGCGCCCCGGCTCGCGCCGCACGGCAATCTCCCGCGCCGCACGGCGACTTTCGGGTAATCGCACGGCGATCTCCGGGTAATCGCACAGCAATCGCACGGCAATCTTCACCTCGCCAACGCCGGCGTTTTTTGCATTTCTTGCGACTCGCGACACCCGTTCGCCCACCGAATCATGTCATCCGATCTCCCTCAGCCGCTCCCGCACATCGCCAGACTCCACGCTTACACGCCCGGACTTCAACCCACCGAAACCGGCTGGGTGAAACTCAACACAAACGAATCCCCCTACCCGCCCAGCCCGCGCGTGGCCGGGGCGATCTTGCGCGAACTCGGCTCCGGCGCCGACGCCGGCGCGAGCCTCCGCCTTTATCCGAATCCCACCGGCGCCGCGCTCCGCGCCGCCATCGCCGCGCATCACGCGCGCGAATGCCCCGCCGCCACGCTCACCGCCGCCAACGTCTGCGTCGGCAACGGCGCCGACGACATCCTCAATCTCTTCGTGCGCGCCTATTGCTCCGCCACCGCGCCGCTCGCGCACACCGAACCCAGCTACTCGCTTTATCCGGTGCTCGTCGCCATCCAGGACGGCGGCTGCGAGGCGATCCCGTTCGGGCGCGACATGCGCCTGCCCGTCGAAAAAATCGCCGCGTCAAAGGCGCCGGTCATTTTTCTCACCTCGCCCAACGCGCCCACGGGCGTCGGTTTCGCGACAGCCGAAATCGAGCGCGCGCTCGCCACCTATCGCGGCCTGCTCGTCATCGACGAAACCTACGCGCGCTTCGCCGTGGAAAACGCGATTCCGTTGCTCGCCCGCCATACCGGCGTCGCCATCGTCCGCACGCTCTCCAAATCGCACGCGCTCGCCGGCATCCGCATCGGCTACGCGCTCGCGCATCCCGAAATCATCGGCGCGCTCGACCGCGTGCGCGACAGCTACAACACCTCGCGCCTTTCGCAAATCGCCGCGCTCGCCGCGCTCGACGACACCGCCTACTACGACGGCATGGTCGCCAGAATCAAAGCCACGCGCGCGCGCCTCCAGGCCGCGTTCGCCGCGCGCGGCTGGTTTGCCTACCCGTCGCAAAGCAACTTCCTCTTTGCCGAACCGCGCAACGCGCGCGGCGAGACCGGTCCCGCCGTCGCGAAATCCGCCTACGACTGGCTCTGCGCGCACAAAGTCCTCGTCCGCCATTTCCCCTCTCACCCCTTGACCGCGCCCTTCCTGCGCATCAGCGTGGGCACCGACGCCGAGATGGCCGTCCTCGACAACACCTTTCAAGCATGGCTCAAAAACGCATAGCAACAATCACGCGCAAAACCGCGGAAACCGACATCACGCTCACGCTCGACATCGACGGCTCCGGCAAGGCGAAAATCGACACCGGCGTGCCGTTTTTCGACCACATGCTCACGCTCTTCGCGAAGCACGGCCTCTTCGATCTCGACGTGACGTGCAAGGGCGACGTCGAAGTCGACTATCACCACACCGTCGAGGACACCGGCATCGTGCTCGGCGAGGCGTTCCGCGCCGCGCTCGGCGACAAACTCGGCATCCGCCGCTACGGATTTTTCCTGCTCCCGATGGACGAATCGCTCGCCCGTGTCGTCGTCGACATCGGCGGACGCGCGCACCTCGTCTACGACGCGAACGCGCCGACGATGTTTGTGCGCGATTTCAACATCATCCTCGTCAAGGAATTTTGCCGCGCCTTCAGCAACGCGCTCGCGTGCAATCTCCACGTGAAACTCGAATACGGCGAGGAGCCGCACCACGTCGCCGAGGCGGTTTTCAAGGGACTCGCGCGCGCACTCGACGCCGCCACGCAAACCGATTCCCGCGCTGCCGGCCAGTTGCCGAGCACGAAGGGAAAATTGTAGCGGATCAATAATTGATGTTACGTGACCCGTAGTGCCTGACCTTGCGTCAGGCCGCGCACGCGTGAGAAGGCGCACTGGTAATTCGCGGCCTGACACAAGGTCAGGCCCTGCAAAACCCTGCTCACCGCGTAACATCAGTCAAAAAAACGCGCCAGTGCCTGGGAGCGCGGGCATCTCTGCCCGCGAAATGCCGTGCGCCCGCTTGGTGTATTTCGCCAACGCATCGCGGGCAAGGATGCCCGCGCTCCCAAGGACGGAATGGGCGCATCTCAAAAACTGGACGGGGCAAGCCGCCAATTGCGGAGTAGAGCGGGCGTCCCGCCCGCTGACGGCGAAGCCGCCGGATCGAGTAGCACGGGCATCTTGCCCGTGGACGGCGCGAAGCGCCGCTCTCCATGCCAGCCCCGACGCGGGCGAGACGCCCGCGCTACTCCCGGAACGCGGGCAAGATGCCCGCGCTACTTCCGGAACACGCGCGAGACGCCCGTGCCACAGCGTCTTGCTTGTCCAGTTTTTGAGATGCGCC
>JAISGL010000145.1 GCA_031263125.1 Opitutaceae bacterium
GAACACCTTGGCGCGTGGCTCGTGCGCTCGGGCAATGTCACGGCGCGCGTCGGCAGCCTGACGCTGCGCGCCCGCGCGGGCGACTGGCTGATTCCGCCGACGGGCGATTTGTGGCGCGAGTTTTCCCCGGATGCCCGGATTCTCTCCGTGCGTTTCCGCGTAAGCTGGCCCACGGGCGAGGCGCTTTTCAAGGAAGGGATCGGCCTTGTGTTTCCGGCGGACGAATGCCCCGAGCTTGAAAAAAGCGCGCGTCCGCTGGCGCGTTTCGCCGCCAAAAATTTCCCCAACGCCACCCGTTTCCTGATGGACGAGCGCGCCACGCTCGCCGAGCACCTGCGGCTCCAGACGCTTTTCACGCGCTGGCTCGACGTGTTTTCCGAGGCCATGCTGGAGCGCGGCGTGGTGCCCGCGCGCATGGGGCGCATTGATGCGCGCGTGCTTCATGCCGTGCGCATCATCGAACGGCGCGCGCTGTCGGCCCCGCTCACGGAAAACGAGCTGGCGCGCGAAGTCGGCGTGAGCGTGAGCCAGTTGTCACGGTTGTTTATCCGGCAATTCGGAATCAGTCCGCATGACTATTTTGACCGGCGGCGTCATGAACACGCGCTCGACTCCCTGCTTGGCACGCCGCAGGCCGTGAAGGAGATCGCGTTTGAGCTGGGCTTCTCGTCGCTGCCGCATTTCTCGGCCTGGTTTCGCCGGCGGCACGGCGTATCCCCGCGCGAGTTGCGTTCGAGGAGCGCCAGCGAAGGCGGACTCAACTCAATCCACCAAAGCGCCGCTTATAATATCTAGGGATGCCATAGCATCCAGGGCTGCCATAACGCATGAAAATTCGCACTATATTGTTTGCGGGGTTTGCAGTGATTTTGTCCGAAAAATACGCGTTATATGGTAATAGGCAACCCCGTTGGGGTTGTGTCCTGTTTTTATTTGATAACCCGGGGTGGCGACGTTGTCGCAACCCCGGGCTTCAATAGGAAACGGCGTTGCCGTTTAAATTCCCCGATTCCCGCGATTTTCCCCGATTCTCGCGATTCCTCCCCGATTCTCGCGATTCCTGTGATTCCCGCGATTCCCCGATTCTCCCTCGATTCTCTCCCGATTCTCGCAATTTCCGCGATTCCCCTCGATTTTCCCGATTCTGACGATTCTGACGATTTTTGCAAATGTCGCAAATGGTCGTCTTGAACGGCAACGCCGTTCCCTATTGAAGCCCAAGGTAGGCGACAACGTCGCCTACCTTGGGTATTTTATTTTTGGATACACAACCCCAACGGGGTTGCCTATTTCCCACCACGCACTATCCGCCTCCGCGCACCACCCCTTTACTCCCACACATATCGTTCATCATATTGGATGCCGTATTTGTTCAAAAACGCCCGATATTCCTCCTGAAACGTCCGCGTCTTGTGATGTTCTTCCTGCCCCTCGATATACGCCCGCACAACATCAACCTCGGTCTGTCCCACGGAAAATGCGCCGTATCCGCCCTGCCACGCAAACGCCTTTAATTTCAAATCACGCTCTTTCACCCGCAAACTGCTCCCACGTTTCAATTCCCGCACCAAATCCGACACGGACATCGTTTTCGGAACCACGCATAACAAATGAACATGATCGGCCACGCCGCCGACACTGATTGCATTGCCGTCATGATGTTTAACCACACCGCCAAGAAAACGATGCATTTCCAAACGCAACGGCATATCACGCAAAAACGGTTCGCGGTCTGCCGTGGAAAATACGATATGAACAAGCAAATTGGTCAATGATTGGGACATGGAAAGGATGGAGCAATGGAAGTTTGTTATCGTTCGTAAAAAATGATGCCATTGATAATTCACAAACGGGCAAACAAGGCAACCCCGTTGGGGTTGTGGCCTGTTTTTTATTTGATAACCCGGGGTGGCGACGTTGTCGCAACCCCGGGCTTCAATAGGAAACGGCGTTGCCGTTTTTACTTCCTTCGACGCGCTCCCTTTGCTTTCGATTGTGCCACCCGCCTGCCTGCACACCAGTTGCTTTTCCGGTTTTCTCATGGCTTCCGTTCCGGGTCGCTCACTTGATTGCCACTTTTCGCAATTATTCCTGGTTTGAAAATCCTCGCCTCAGTGCCGCGCAAATAATATAACTTTTTGGGTGACGGCGGCAAATCCGCCCGCTTGCCTTCCAATGCCGCGAAAAGGCAAAAACACAGACAACACTTTATGAACATATCCGCCAGCCCTGCGCACACCAATCCACAGCCGCCGCATTTTCGCTACCTCGATCACCCGGTGCTCACACCGCAGGCCGGCGTGCCGTGGGCCGACTCGATGGTGCTCAATCCGGCGATTATCGACGACCCGCGCTCCAATCGCATTCACATGATTTTTCGCACCTCCGGTCCGTGGACTTGGATGGACGCGGGCGGGCAATCACTCCCCTACCCTTACTTCCTCGGCTACGCGTGCAGCGATGACGAAGGCGTCACGTGGCAGGCGGATTTTTCGCGTTACTGCCTCGGCCCCGCGCTCGAAAAAGAACCTGGGAAAATCAGAATCCTCGCGCGCGACGGGTCCCAAAAAATCAATTACGCCAACGGCGGCATCGAGGACCCGCGCCTCTTCCGTCTCGACGGAAAAGTTTATCTCACCACCGCCAACCGCATGTTTCCTCCCGGCGCGTATTGGGTGCATGACGAACCCATGCAATGCGCGCCTGCGTGGGCGCGCAACGGCGGCGCAAATCCCGCCGGCCTCGGACGCGCCGCGAGCGAAAACCTCACCGTCTCCACGCTCTGGGAAGTCGACCTCGACGCGCTTGCACGCCGCGATTACGAAAAAGCGTTTGCCTACGTGACGCACCTCACCGACCCCGAACGCGGCGACAATCGCGATGTGTTTTTATTTCCCGAAAAACTCGTCATCGATGGACGCCCGCAATACGCCTGTCTCCATCGCCCGCCGCGCCCGGAAACTTTTGGCGCGGAGTTTCGCGGCCTGCCGCCGTCCATTTTGCTCGCAACCGCCGGCTGCCTTGAGGATTTGCCCACCGACCGCGCCCGCCACCGTCTGCTTGCGCGCCCGCAATTTGAATGGGAAGGCGACCGCATCGGCGCGAGCTGGGCGCCGCTTCCACTCGGCGGCGGCGAATGGCTCCTGCCCTGCCACGGCAAGCAGGACGCCAAGGTCGGCTACACGCAATCGTTCATGATACTGCGCCCCGGCGCCGACGGCTGCCCCGTTGTCGTGCATCGCTGCCCGGCGCGTCTCATGTATGCGCAACAACCCTGGGAACTCGCCGGACGTTTCCCGACGCCCTGCCTTTTCACCTGCGGCGGCCTCGTGCGCAAAAGCGGCGATCTCCTCATGACCTACGGCGCCGCCGACACCAAAACCGGCGTCGCGTGGGTGAACTGCGAACAACTCGTCGCATATGTCCGCAAATTTGATAAAGACGGGAAATAATATAAGCGCGGTTTGAAAAATGGCCGGAGGCGGCGGGGTGGCAAAGGCATCCGGGGCCATTATTTTGGCCACTGCGCAAAAGTAGCGCAGGCTGCCAAGCCTGCTGACGAGGCGAAGCCTTGCCCGGTTCGACAAAAAACGAACCCACGGCGGCGCGGCATGCGACAGATAAAGCAGGCTTGGCAGCCTGCGCTACGAGAGACCTGACACAAGGTCAGGCCCTGCGCACTGCGTAATAGTCGTTATTATTTTTGAGTAACTGATGTTACGCGGTCGGCAGTTTTCGTAGCGGCCCGACCTTGTGTCAGGCCGTGCTCGCGAAGTAGGCCACATTGGTAATTCGCGGCCTGACACAAGGTCAGGCCCTACGGGCTGCGTAACGTCAGTGAGTAATAATGTGTCATGGTCGTTTGCGCGCGGGGGTTATGGTTGCGGGGTGAGCAGGGCTTGTTGGGCTTGGGCGATCAGGGGGGGGGCGGCGAGGGCGGGTTGCGCGGCGGGGAGGGCGTCGGAGAGGCCCAGGCGTTGGGCGCGGTCGGCGAGGGTGAGGTAGGCGAGGGTTTCACGTTCGGAGTTGGCGGCTTGCGCGGCGGCACGGGCGAGGGCGTCGGCAGGGGCGGCGATGTGATCGAGCGGGAGGGTGTCTTTGCCGGCCAGGAAAAAGCTGAGCGAGGCGCCCAGGGTCTGGCACCATGCGGTAGGGCTGGCGGGGGGCGTGTACACGGGGGCGTCGGGTTCCTGCTGCCATTCCATGAAGAGGCGGATTTGTTCGTGGAGTTTGGTGAGTTCGGCGTCGGCGGTCGTCGCGGTCCAGGTGGCGCGGAATTGTTTTCGTTCGCGGAGTTTTTTCACTTCCCACACGCGGAGGAGGATTTCGGTTGTGTTGTCTTTTTGCTGGAGCGCGCCGGTGAATACGTAGTCGAGTCCGCCGTTGCTCGTGGCGACGAGTTGCTCGATGTTGGTTTTGGTCCACTCGACGGGGAAGATGGCGTAGTGGTCCCTGGCGAAGAGCGCGAGGGCGGCGATGGGGTTGTAGTGCGGGCTGTAATAAAAGGTTTCCGAGAGCCAGAGGGGGAGGCCGCGGGTGAAGCGGGAGAGTTCGTCCTCGGGGTGTTTTGATTTCTCAATGGCGTCGGCGGGTTCGATGCCGAGGATGGAGATTTGTCCGAAGGCGATGCGGCGGAGGCGCGGGTTTTGTTTTGGCGGGGGGAGGACGCCGGGGACGTTTTCAATGCCGTAGGACCAGATGGGGCGCGAGATGCTGCAGAGGTTGATCATTTTGGGCGCGGCGGGGGCGGGTCTTCCGTCGGGGCTGCTGTAGCCGGGGGGCGGGAGTTCGCCGCGTTTTTCGGCTTCGATGAGTTCGCCAAGGGCGTTGGAAAAACCGTGGAGGCGTTCCTCGAGGTCGGAGCGTTGGAGCGCGAAGAGGATGTCGAGGAGGTGTTGCGCGGCGGTGGTGTTGTGGGTGGCGAGGTAGGCTTGGAGGAGGTTGATGCCGGTGGCGGGGCCGTGGCGTTCGGCGTCGTAGCGCGGCGCGACAAGTTCGACGATTTGCTGGATGTAGCCCGCCGTGCCGAGATCGGCGGAGATTGTCACGAGGACGTCGGCGCGGTCGCCGGCGGTGCGGAGGAGTTCCTCGTAGATGGTCATGGCGGCGGGGAGGTCGCGGGCCTGCAATTTGCCATTTGCCGCGAGGAGTTGGGTTTTGATTGCGCCGACGAGCGCGCTTTCGGGCGTGACGGGGGCGGGTTGGCCGGAGGCGGAACCGGCGGCGGCGGACGCGGCGGGCGTTGTGCCCGGAGCGGGCGTTGCGTCCGCGGCGTTGTTCTTTTTGGTGTTGAAACGATCAAAAAATCCCATGATGCGAAAAGGCGAAAGGAAAGGCTGCAAAGTGACAGAGTGCGAAATTTTTTAAAAAGGGATGGTGTGAGTCGATACAAATCGATGCAATCCGACGCAAAGCGGCGTGATTTGTGACAAAAAAAAGCCGCCGGAAAACGGCGGCTTTGGGAATGTGTGATATGTGTGTGTGATTTTCGCGGGTTATCGCGCGGGTGGTGGTGGTGCCACGGGGGGCGGGCGGGCGAGCGCGCTTTCGTTGGCGCGGCGGGCGACCATGGCCGCGTAGCGTTGCACTTCCGTCTCGGCAGTCTGGCGTTCGATATACGCGGCGGCGATTGCCTTGCTCAGGTCGATCGACTGGCGGCTGAGTTTTTCCTTTTCAGCGCGGATGTCCGCCAGCTCTTTTTCAAGGTCGGCGATCTGCTCTTTGTATTTGTTGAGGTCGGCAGTGTATTTGGCCTCGTCGTCGCGGATGACTTTGAGGCTGGCCAGATAGTCATCCTTTTTTTTCTGCTCCTTGGCGGCGTCCGCAGCTTTGCGTTCTGCTTCCGCTTGTGCAGCCTTTTCCTCATTTATTCTGCGGAGTTCCGTCTGTGCTTTTTCCTCCTCGGCTTTTTTCAAGGCAGCCGCCTCTTCTTTCTGCCGTTGATCTGCGGCAATTTCTTTTTTGCTGCTCACATAGAGAAATGCGAAAGCAAACATTAATACGACGGGAGCGATAACGTAGAGTAGACGATTCATATTTTAGTAGTGATTTAAAGATTAGCTTCTTCTGCCAGCAGGGGCGGCGGCCGCGGCGGCTGCGCGCGCGGCTTCGGCGGCTGCGACGGCTCTTTCGGCAGTTTCCAATTTGCCCAGTGATTGTTCGTAAATGGATTTTTTGGCGGTGATATCCTTGATGGAGTTTTTAATATAGTCCACCTGTACCTGCTGGAGGTCGGTCTGTTCTTTGGCCCGGCGCAACTGATCACGGGCCGCGGTGCGGTCTTCCTGAAGTTTCACGGTTTGTTTGTAAGCGCGGTCGCTTTCCTGAAAGGCGGTTTCGCGGGCATCCTTGGCAGCCTGGAACTCGGCTTTTTGAGCCTCATCCTCGAGGCGCTTTTTTTCACGCTCTTCAGCGCGTTTGTTGGATTGAACAACCGCCTCCGCCCTGGAACGGGCCTGCTCTTCGTCGCGCTCTTTCTGGCGCTGCTCGGCCTCCCGCGCAGTTCTCTCAGCGGTGGCGCGGATATCCTCCTGAATCCGGTTTTTCTCGCTAAGATAAAAGAAGAAAAAGATGGCGGCCAAAACCACCGGGATAATGAAATAAAGTTTTTTCATCGTGATTATTTATATTGATCAGCTTCTTCTGGCGGCAGCGGCCGCAGCAGCGGCAGCGGTGCGTGCCACTTCCGCAGCTTTTTCGGCCGCTTCCATTTTACTTAGAGCCTGCTCATAGTTTGCCTTGGTTTGAACAACCTCCTTGGCGGCTTTTTCAAAGTAATCCGACTGGATTTTCTGCAATGCGAGTTGTTCTTGCACGTGGGCGAGCTGCTCGTTGGCGACGGCGCGGCTGTCCGTCAGCTCCATCAGGCGCTTGTATTGGCGTTCGCGTTCGCGATATGCCAGATCGCGCGCATCCTTGGCATCCTGGGTTTCCTCGACTTTGCGATTTTCTTCCGCTTCCCTTTTCCTTACCTCCTCAATGCGGCGTTTGGCATCGGCTACAGTATCTTCAAACGCCTTCTGGCGATTCGCAAAATCCCTCTTGGTGCGTTCGACCAATTCCTCGGCCTGTTGCTTCTTGCGCAACTCATCCGCGGCCTTGATATCATTTTTGACAGCCGAATAGAAGAAGAAGAAGACAAGGGCGCCTGCCAATGGGACTATGAAGTATAGTTTTTTCATGGTCTTATAAATTTTGATTATTGGGCTGGTTGTTGCGCAGCGGCCTGCGGTTGCGATTGGTTGGCGGCAGCCGGTGCGGTGGGTTGATCCCTCTTCAGGTTACGTTCACGTTCCGCGATGGCTTCCAAGATGGCACGTTGCACATCCTTGGGATTTTGGCTTTTGGAATCAAGTTCCAGGGATTTGTTCACGGATTCGAGCGCCTCATCCAATTCCTTGAGTTCGTAGTGCAGGTAGCCGATGAAGAAGAGGAGGGATGCCAGCTTGCTTTCGACGACTCCCTTTTCACGGGCTATTTTCATGAAATCAAGCGCGCTGCGGTATTGTTCGATTCCGTAATAAAGATAGCCGATCTGCATGTCGATATCGCCTTTGTCTGGGTATTTTTTGGCGGCTTCGGCGAGCGTATCAATGGCCTTCTGCGTTTGGTTGATTTGGAGATAGCAGGAGGAAAGGAGTTCCCAGTTTTTCTGGTCTCCATCGACTTTGCCGTTGCGGATACCGCCTTCGAGAACGTCAATGCAACCCTCGAATTGCCCGGAATTAAAATAGCAGGCAAACAAACGTTGATAGTCCTGAGGGGTGCTCATGAAGCCGTTTTTCTGGGCGCGCTCGATGGTGTAAACAGCCTTTGCATAGGCATCATTGCGCAGGAACGAACCTTCGGGCATGCCTTCCGCGGCGGTCAGATAGGTGGCGAGCAACATCGTCCAATACTGGCCGCTCTTGGGATTGGCCGCGACCATCAGTTCAAGATATCTCGCCGCCGCATCCTGATCACCGCTGGACTGGGAGATAGCCACAAGGAGTTGATAGATTGTATCGCGGGGCCTGATGGCTGTCGTGAGCGCGTTTTGGCACTCATCGGCGGCCTGTTTCAGGAGTTCCTTGTTTGGTTCCGCAAGCGAACCGCCACCCGTCGCCTGATGGTAGAGAATGGTGGCGGCAAAATAATAGGCTTCAAACGTGGGCTTGGGTGTCTGACTGAGCCAGTCACGGACTGTGGCGAGGGCTTTTGAAAACTTCTGGTTCTGAAGTTCCGTGTTTTTCTCCGAGCTGGCATCCTGCACGTAGAGCTGGGCAAGCATCCAGAGGAGTCCGAGTTCCTGGGTTTTATCAAAAAAGCCGTAGGCTTTTGAAAGGCGATACGCTGTTTCCAAAGGCGGAAGACATGCGGTATAATCCAGCTTTCCGATATAAGCCTGCGCTTTCATCTGCGACAGGTAAGCGGTGTCGTAGCTTTCAGGCTTAACCTGGGCCAAAAGGGCGTCGATGTCGCGGATCGCGCCGTCAAAATCCTGAGGCGATTCGGTGAGTTTTTTGCCAATGGATTGAAGGCTCTCGGAGACCTTGTCGGTGAATTCCTTTTTGGGCGCCTCCTGCGCCATAAGGGAAATGGGCACGAGAATCGCCACCAAAAGAGCGCTGATTTGGGCCAGAGAGGGGAAAAGTGTGCGTCTTGTAAAGGACATGATGGGATGGGATGGGCTTTGATTATTCGTCTTCGTTCAGATTGAATGCGATAGGGATTTGCATGCGGGTGGTGACCGCCTTGCCGCCTTTTCTGCCGGCGCGGAATTTCCATTTCTGAACGGCTTGGATGGCGGGAGATTCAAACTCGCGATGAGAAGACTTGATGACGACGACGTCGCGCACATCGCCTTGGGAATCGACGAGGAACTGCAACACGACTTCGCCGTTGATGCCCTGCCGCTTCATTTCAAAGGGATATTGCGGCTCGGCACGCATGCCACGAGGCGAGGGTTGTTGATCGAGGTCCTTGAGATCAAAAATCTGGCCCATGTTGCTATTGACGCGGCCACCGCCCGGAGGACCTTTCGGAATGGTCATCGTGCCGCCATCGGGGCGACCGAGCGAAGGGGGCGGAGGAGGAGCCATTGTTTGCGTGAAGGAGTCGACCTGCACGGTGCCGGGAACGTCCATGAGGCTGGGCGGCGCGATGGTGGCGACATCGACAGCAGGCTCTTCATCAGATGGATCAGTGGGGTCTGGCGGCACTTCGGGTATTTCTTCCGGAGCCGTCCAAATTTCGACCTCCGTGGCTTGGGTTTGCTGGGTGACTATTTTCTGCCCGGATTTAAAAACCCAGGCATAAATTTTTTCTCCATAGCCCAGCCCGCCATGGATGCAGATGGAAAGTGCCAATCCTATGATTAAATCGCGTCTCATGTTATGTGTGGGTTATAGGTTATTTGCCGGAGGCCCGGTAATTGGTTTCAAAGGAAATTTGCTCAACGTCTGCCGCCTTGGCGATGTCGAGAGCCTTGATCAAGGAACGGTATTTGGCGCGTTCATCTCCCGAAATCAGCACACGGGGAGTCTTGCCTTGGTTTGTTGTCGATTCCTTATAATGCATGATACGCGAATAAACGTCAGCCATGTCGGCTGGTTCGCGCGCAATGTAAACTGAAGTTCCACCGGAAACCTGAATGATGAGAGGCTCATCATCTTTGATCCTGTTAGGATCGGGGTCACTTGTCACCGGCAACTTCGTCTCCATCGACTGGATCTTGTTCAGCGAGAGGCTGAACAACACGAAGGTGGCGAGAAGGAAGAAGATAACGTCGATGAGAGGAATAATCTCAATGCGCGCTTTTTTCTTTGCGTCGGTATCGAAAGGGGTGCCTGCGGATTTATCGGCCATGAGTGTGCGTGATTAAAGGGTTGGATTACATGCCGGTGCGCTGGTGCTCGGGGGTGATGCGCGTCTCGATCATGACTTTCTGGATACCCGTGCGTTTGATCTGATCAATCACGTAACGCACGGACGAATAGTCGGCATTTTCGTCCCCGTTGATGAGGATGCGGGCGTTGTCCGCGCCAACCTGAAGTTGATAATTGTGAATGCGGGTGACGAATTCCTCGAGCGAGATGGGGGTTTTTTCCCAGCCGATCCCGCCGCTGTCCGTGATGGAAATGGTGACCGTGTTCGCCGGATCGCGGACAACACTGTTTTCGACCTGAGGCAGAAGAACGCTCAAGCCATTGGACTTGTTCAGCGAAAGGGTGAACAAGATGAAGGTGGCGAGGAGGAAGAAGATAACGTCAATGAGAGGAATAATCTCAATGCGCGCTTTTTTGGGACCGTCGCCTGAATGTGAACCGCCGCCGCCGCCTGCCATAGTGGTATAAAAGTTGGATTGTTATTGGTTGTGGTAGTTTGGGGAGCCGCCCGGTTTTTGAGGCCGGGCGGCTTCAAACGAAATCGGATGCCCCGGATCAGGCGTGGGCGTGAACCTTGTCTTCCTTGTAGTAAATGGTCAGGAAGTTCGAGGCGTCGGCCATGTCGTGTTTGATCTGCTCGATGCTCGAATTGAGGATGTTGTAGGGGACGAGGCCCATGATCGCGATACCGAGACCGCACATGGTGGCGATAAGGGCCTCGGCCACGCCGCCGGTGATCTTGGCGGACGACTGGCTGATGTCACCGCCCTGGCCGAGGGCGCCGAAGGTCTCCATCATGCCCGTGATGGTGCCGAGGAGGCCGAGGTAGGGGGCCGCCGTGATGACGGTGTCGAGAACCGCGCCACCCTGCTGGTATTTCTTGAGCTGTTTGTTGGCCTCGCGGGTGAAGGCGCTGAACATAGCGTGCGGGGGAACCGAGAGCGCCGAGGCGATTGCCCTGGCGACAGGGTCCTTGGCCTTGGCGCCGAGTTGCTTGGCGCCTTCATAATCGCCCTCCTGAATCTTCTTGTACATGGATTCAACCACGTACGGCTGGCGGCTGAGCGCCGAGCGGATAAGGAAGATCACGCGTTCGATGGCGACGGTGACGCCGATGAACGAAGTGATAAGGATGGGCCACATGATGGGGCCGCCATGGATAAAAAGCTCCATGGGTCCAAGATTCATGAGCTTGAAGAACGCTAGCGGTGAGCTGAGGACTGCTGTGATCATAGTATTGTTGATTTCGTTTGGGAATGAGAGTTGGGAGAGAGTTGGGAGTTGGGAGAAGGAGGTGAGAGTGAGTTGAGAGTGAGTTGAGAGTGAGTTGGGAGGAGTGAGTGTGTGTGAGAATTGGGAGCGGAAGTTGGAGAGAGTTGGGAGAGAGAGTTGAGTTGAGAGAGAGTTGAGAGAGGAAGTGAGAGTTGGGAGAATTGACGGGAAATGTGTTTTTTCAGGATTTGGAGGGAGTGTGTCTTGATTGGATTAACGCGGTTAGTCGGTTTTTCTTAATAGTTCGCTCAAAAAAGTGGTAGAAAAGTGCAGGGCGCTAGTTCGGAAGGTATCTGACAGTTTGAAACAGCATCGTCGCGGGCGTCAGTTTTTGGGTGTTTGCAGAGGGAAATCAGGGCGGGCTGGTGGATGGATTAAATTTTTAAATGGGAGAGTGAAAAAATGGAGAAATGGAGAACTGGTGGCAAACTTGTCCGGTTGCGGCTTTCCTAGTCAACGCTCTTCTTTATATTTTTTATGAAACAAGATGAAAGCGGTTTGCCATCAAATGGCTGCCCGACTAGGACTCGAACCTAGACAAGCAGAGTCAGAATCTGCTGTGCTACCATTACACCATCGGGCAACGAATCAATCCCGGTGGCTCCGGGCGAAAACGTGAAAAGGATTTGGGCGACGCAGGCGGAGGAGGATGTTTTTGGCGCACTTCCAAAGATGCAAAGATGCACTTCCAAAAAATGGAGCCGACGATGGGATTCGAACCCGCAACCGCCTGTTTACAAAACAGGTGCTCTACCGTTGAGCTACGTCGGCCTGGAGACCTGGAGAAAATTGTGGTTCGTGCCGAAACCATTCGCTGGCTTCCGCGTCACTTGCGGCCTGCTGGAGTGGGAAAGAACGGGCTGCCGTCCGGTTGGCAACGCCTGGGGTGTTATTGTGTACCTTGGGCGGTTGTTGCTCAGACATGCAAAAAAGAACTTGGTGGCTCCCCGGGGACTCGAACCCCGAACCAATTGATTAAGAGTCAACTGCTCTACCATTGAGCTAGGAAGCCGGAAAATGAAGAGAAAAGGAAATACCTCGTGATTGGCTGCCGGTGTCAACCTCTTTTCCAAGGCGGCGCCCTGTTTTTTTCGGAGTTTTTTTTCGTGACGTCAGGGTGTCAGGGCATTTTTCGAAAATATCGTCATCATCACCTCGCCGTGGCGTGGCAGTGGCAGCCGAAGCACACAACCGCCCAAGAAGAACCCATATTGCACGTATAAATTATTTGTATATAGTAGATTACACATTTATCTTTTCATAAAATTTGGATGTCAAATCATTATTTTGTTTCGGTCCATAGTACCTGTCCCTGTTTCTATTTGCCCTGCTTGCCCTTTGCCTGGCTTTAATTTTGCCTGCTCCTGCCGGTTTGTCCGGTGTTTTTCAGAAGCAGGCTTGGCAGCCTGCGCTACGAAAACGGTGAAAACGCCACGAGAAAACCACCATTGCATCCCTGGCGGGCGGCGTCTTACATTGCGCGTTCACTGCAAATGTCCACCGATCTCATTCTCGCCCTCGACGTCCCGACACGCGAAGAAGCCGCGCCCATCCTCCGCCAGTTGCGCGGATCGCTCAAATGGGTCAAGATCGGCCTGCAAATGTTCACCGCATACGGTCCCGATTACGTCCGCGCCGTCGCCGGCGAAGGGTTTGATGTTTTTCTCGATCTCAAACTGCACGACATCCCCAACACGGTCGCCAAAGCCGTCGGGGCGCTCGCCTCCCTCCCCATCGGCATGCTCACGCTCCACGCCAGCGGCGGACGCGAAATGATGGCCGCCGCGCAAAAAGCCGCCGCGCAGACCAAACCCGGCCTGCTCCTCCTCGGCGTCACCGTCCTCACCTCGACCAACCGCGCCGGCCTCGTCGAAACCGGCGTCGCCGCCACCCCCGAGGCGCAAGTCTCGCGTCTCGCCAGACTCGCAAACGAAGCCGGCCTGCGCGGCCTCGTTTGCTCTCCCCTCGAAGTCCCCGTGCTCCGCCGCGAAATCCCTACGCAAATCCAACTCGTCACCCCCGGCATCCGCTCCTCCGCCGACGCTGGCACGGACGACCAAAAACGCACCATGACGCCCGCCCAAGCCGCGCGCGCCGGCTCAAATTACATCGTCGTCGGACGCCCCATCCTCAAAGCCCCCGACCCCGCCGCCGCCGCCCGCGCCATCATGGCCGAACTCGCCTCAGTTTCCGCCTCAGTTTCCGCCTCCGCCTCCACTTCCGCTTGCCCCGCGCTCGCGCCCGATTGCTCTGCGCCCGCGCCTGATTGCTCCGCGCTCGCGCCCGATTGTCCGGCGCCCGTTTGCCCTGCGCCCGTTTGTCCGGCTCCGTTTGCTCCGCTTCCGTCTGCCCCGCCCCCGTTTGAAAATTGACAAAATTTATTTTCGTCACCCCCTGTCCATTTCGCCGCCTTTCATTCCGCATTCCGCATTCCGCATTCAGCCTTCCGCCTTCCGCCTTCCGCCTTCCGTCTTCAGCATTTCGCAATCTGCAATCTGCATTTCGCAATTCGCATTCAGCCTTCCGCAATCCGCATTCCAAATTAAAAAATGAGCCGCACCGCCGCAATCTTACTCGCCGCAGGAAACAGCAAACGCATGCAAGGCGCAGTCACGGACAAAGTCCTCGCCCCCCTCGGCGGACGCCCCCTCTTCGCGCACTCCGTCGCCGCCTTCATGGAAAGCGGCGTCGCTGATTTCTACGTCGTCACCACCCGCGACCAACGCCAGCTCACCGCCCTCTCCGCCTACGCCCCCACCCCGACTGTCTTCGTGCGCGGCGGACGCGAACGCCAGGACTCCGTCGCCGCCGCCCTCGAAGCCCTCCCCGCCAACATCGAACACGTCTTCATCCACGACTGCGCGCGCCCCTTCGTGCGCCCCGAGCAACTCGTCGGCCTCTTGAAAATCGTGCGCCGCGAACACGCCGTCGTCCTCGCCCGCCGCGTCACCGACACGATTAAAGAGCACTCCGGCGAAGGCCGCCTCAAAACGCTCGACCGCACCAAACTCTGGGCAATGGAAACCCCGCAGGTTTTCGCCCGCGACCTCATCACCCGCGCCTACGCCCGCATCCTTGGACGCGCCCTGCGCATCACGGACGACGCCGCCGCCGTGGAACTCCTCGGCCACCCCGTCGCGCTCCTTGAAAATCCGCACCCGAACCCGAAGCTCACCACGCCCGCCGACCTCTCCTATTTTGAATTCGTCAACGCCTCCATCCATCGCATCGCCGAGGAAGAAGCCCGCTGGAACGAAGGCGTCGCGCCAAACCGCTGACGCTCCGGCGCACCCCGCCGCGCCTCGCGCCTCGCGCCCCGCGCCTCGTGCCCCGTGCACCGCGCACCACGCACCGCGCACCACGCACCAACACACCTTCGCCATGATGATCGGACTTCTTCTTTGCGCCTATTCCACCCTATTCCTCGGGCGCCTATTCCTTTGCTTGCAGTTCTGTCGTGCTGCGTCCATTCGCGTTCGCGGTTAAAAAATCTCCCTCTCCTTCTCCCTCTCCCTCTCCCTCTCCCTCTTCCTCTCCTTTTCCATGAACATCCGCATCGGCCACGGCTACGACATCCACCGCACCAAGGCGGAACGCCCCATGATCCTCGGCGGCGTCCGCTTCACCGAATCCCCCGTCGGACTCGACG
>JAISGL010000182.1 GCA_031263125.1 Opitutaceae bacterium
CGAGCTTGCCCAGCGAGGCGACCACCTGCTGGCGCGGGCCGCGCGCCGTTCGCACCGTGCGGCAAAGATTCCAATAACTGTAGCCGGCTCCCCGGACGGATTTGGTTTTGCGACGTAGAAACATGCCCGGCAGTATCGCACAAAAATCCTCCGCATGGACAGGGGGTGTTCGGCACTACATGCCCCGCGCGATAACGTTTCCCTATGAAACGCGCCCTGTCAAAAAACCGCTCTCCTCTGAAAGTTTTTTCGCCATCCGGGTGAACTGCGGAACTCGGGCTAAGTAACTGATGTTACGCGGCACGTAGGGCCTGACCTTGTGTCAGTTGTTGATGATTTATATCATGTTGTTATTCAAATTATTGCGTTGTTTTCTGCTAATTTCTACGGAATAATCTACGGGAATGGTCGTGGAGCCTATAAGGATATTCTTGGCTTTTGTTTGCGCGGTTTTTGTCCGCGCGTACGCATACGGGCGCATCTCAATTTCTGGACAGGTAGGGAGGGGAGAGGGGATTGATGGAGTGAGGGAAGAGAAGATGCCATCGGTGATTGCGCAAGAAGCAATCCAGAGCCAGGAGCGCTTCGTCACCGGACTTGGTCCAAAACTGGCCGGGTCGTTTGAAGCGACACTGATATTGGCGGCAGGTCGACTCGATGGCGCCGCTGCCCACGGGTTCATTGCGCTCACGCGCACCACGATAATGAAGACGGCTGATGTTGTTTTCGAAGTAGCCGATGGTGCGTTGCAGGTGCGCTTGGGGGTGTCCATCCAGGCCCTCGAGCGCCTGGCGCAGCCCGTTGAGCAGGCGCGGGGTCTGGTCGGTTTCGAGTTGCCGGAGCAAGGGGCCTACCCACTTTGTCGCCGCGGGTGTGCCCGCCCCGTGCAGCGCCTCGGCGACTGCCAACAGATGCTCTTTGGCGTGATAGAGGTCGAGGCGTTGCCGGGCTTTGGGGAAGCGGTCATTGACCAGATTCCATATCCACACCGCTCCGTCGGCCACCACCAGCATAACACATTGAACCGCTTCGCGGCGCTCTCATCAGAAGCGATTGTCCCCGGTGGCGGCAGCCGTGATGGTGATGAACCGTTTGCGCAAACCGGTGCGCTTCCGTCTTTCTTTGGCGAATTCATTTTAGCCGAGTCCCCAACATCAGTTATTAACTGATGTTACGCAGCCCGTAGGGCCTGACCTTGTGTCAGGCCGCGAATTACCCATGTGGCCTCCTTCGCGAGCACGGCCTGACACAAGGTCAGGCCCTACGAAAACTGCCGACCGCGTAACATCAGTTGTTAGGAGTATCCTTTCTGGGTGATTGGTGTTCAGATTTCGTTTTGGGCGGCGTGGAGAAGGCGGGCGAACAGGTCGAGGGCGATGGGGTCGCCAGTTTGCATGGCTTCGAAAAGTCGGAACGCGCAGACCCAGACGCGGCCCCGGCCGTGGCACATGGTGTAGAGGGTCGCGCCCCATTCGATTTTGTCAGGGCGGCCGAATTGACCGGGCATCGCGTGCAGGGCGAGGATTTCAGCGCCTGTGGCTAACACGTCACGCGCTTCGGGGTGGATGCGCGGATAACACGCGCCATACGCGGGGCCGATTTGGAAATCAGGGCCGGCATGGGGGAAAATCTTCGGGGAGAAACCGAAGCCCATGTTGCCGGCAAAGGCGCCGTTGCCGTAAATCTCCCGCGGCGCGCCGGTCCCGAAAAAATAGTGCAGGCAGGCGAGATCGCAGTCTATGAAAACCGCGTTGCGTCCGGCCCCGACCTCGCGGCGCAGCACTTTTTGATTTTCAAAATAATTCAGCGCGCGGTCGCGTCCGCGCAGGTGGACGACGACGGGCAGGTCGGGAGCGTTGTCCTGATTGGCGAATTTCGCCGTGCCGAGGCCGAGCCTGCCCAGCGCGAGGGCGAGTTCCGACGGCTCGTTGCCGTGCGGCGTGACACCGCTGTCCATGAGGAGAATCCGGCGCCCGGCGAAATCCGGCGCGGCGATGGCGGCGAGGGTGACTTCGTCGCGAATTTCAACGCCGCCGCAACCGGCGGTCGCACGCAGCGTCCATTGGCCGGGCCGGTCGGGGGTGATTGCGGTTTCCAGCAGGGACGCGCTCCAGCCGGAGTCGCCGGCAAAGTCCGCCGTCCATTGGGTTTCCAGCGGGGACGCGTTCCAGCCGGGGGCGCCGGCAAAGTCCGCCGTCCATTGTATCCTGTTTTCGAATACAAGTTCCACCCGGCCTTTGCAGGCGGACGGCGCGCCGGTCACGTCGGACACGACCACGCGCAACGGCACGCGCGCGCCGGCGGCGAAGTGGAGGCCGGGTGTGTCGAGCAGGAGCACGCGGTCGCGGTTGAGCGAGCGGTAAACGTCGTACACGAGCTTCGGTTCGCGCCACAGGTCAACGATGCCGCCGAACTCGCTCGACGCGTCCGCGCCTTGCGTGATGACGTAGCCGGCCACGCGCGGGTTGAGGCGGAGGGCGCGTTGTTCGAGGCGCACCATTTCGGCCTGGTCGCGGGCGAGTGCGCGGAAGAAGTCCGCAAGCGTGGGGAAATGGCGACGCAGGTTGAAATCGCGCCAGCCGCCGGCGATTTCGTCGCGGTAGTTTTTCATTTGCGCGCAGTCCTCCAGTGCGAACGCGCGTTCTTCCGGCGTGTAATTGGCAAGCACGCGGTCCATGTCGGGGAAGCCGCCCGTGCCGAACTCGCTCACGAAGAGCAGGCCGCGCTCGTTTTTGCCGAGCGAGACGATGCGCCGGTCAAGCTCGGCGGCGGAGGGAAAGTTGCGCAGGTAGATGTGTTCGTCGAGAATCGGCACGGGCGGACGGCCCTGGCCAAAGATGCCGTTGCCCTGAACGTTCGCGCCCATGCCGCGTCCGGAGTTGGCGGTCATGAGGCGCGTCGGGTCGAGGCGCGCGCCGAGTTCGCAGGCGGCTTTGATCAGCGCGGCTGGATTTTTCCGGCGGAAATAGACGGTGTCGCTGAATTCGTTGAGGAGCGTCCACATGACAATCGAGGGGCGGTTGCGGTCGCGCAGGATCATTTCGCGGACTTCGTTGAGGCAGCGCCGGTCGATTTCGTCGTCATGCGCGATCCAGCCGATGGGCGGCTCGGCGATGACCATGAGGCCGAGTTCGTCGCAAAGGTCGAGTTCGGCGGGGCTGGCGGGGCGGAGCGTGATGCGCGAGAGGTTGCAGCCGGCGTCGAGGATGGCGCGGATGTCCTTGCGCGCCATCGCGTCGTCGTGGGGAAACACGAGCGTGCGCGGGAAGCCGCCCTGGTGCAGCACGCCGCGCAGGTGGATGGGCGCGCCGTTGAGGAGGAAACGGCTGCCGTCGGTCGTGAACTCGCGCAGGCCGAAGCGCCATGAGCGGCGGTCGAACACGGCGCCGTCGGCGTTGCCCAGTTCGAGATGGAGCGCGAGGAGGTTGGGTGTGGCGCACGACCAGAGCGGGGCGCCGGCGGGGAGCGGGATTTCGAGAGCGGGGCTTGCGGAGGCGACCGGTGTTTCGCCGGAGGCGAGCGGCGTTTGGTCGCGCCAGCGTGTGACGGTGTGGCGGAGAGTGAGCGACGGGGCGTCGCCGGAAAAAGCGGACAACGCGCACCCGACGCGAATCGAGCGCGGGGCAAGGCGCGGCTGGATGAACGCGTCCTCCAGCCACACGGGGCCGGTGCGGATGAGATGCGCGGGCTGCCACATGCCGCCGAACGTGTAATACCAACCGGCCTTGCCGGTGGGCAGCGCGGTCTGACGCAGCGGGTGGCTGCTTTGCAGGCCCTCGACGGGGCGGTCGCGCGGCGGGTCAACGACGCGCACGAGGAGTTCGTTTTCGCCGGCGCGGAGGCACGGCGTGAGGTCGGCGAGGAAAGGCGTGTAGCCGCCGTCGTGGCGCGTGAGGAAGTGGCCGTTGAGAAAAACGTCGGCGCGGTAGTTCACCGCCGAAAAACGCACACGCCACGCGCCGCCGGCGGCGAGGTCGGCGGATGTGACTTGCAGCGCGCGCCGATACCAGCCGACGCCGTCGTAGCCGGGGCGGAGCTGCTCCCAGACGTGCGGGATGGTGGCGGCGGTCGCGGCATCGCGCCAGTTGCGCGGAAGCTGGTCGGGCGAGCGCGCGCCGGACGGGTCGAAGTAAAGTTTCCATGTATCCAGTAACAGGATACTGCGAGGCGGCGGTGTGGCAGGAGAGGGCATCTTGTTGCAGCGAAAAGTGTCAGGGTGGCCAGCGTCAGGGTGGTCAGCGTCAGGGTCGCCAGCGTCAGGGGGCGGTGTCAGGGGGCGGTGTAGCCTCCGTGCCCGCCGTATTTTATGAACTGGCGATAGACAAGCATCCCCATGAAGAGCGCGGTCAGCGCAAGCCCGCCGCCGCAGGCGAAGGCCCAGCGGTAAACCCCGCCGGTGCTGTCGATGAGCAGGCCCACGGCGGGGACGAGGCACATTATGACCAAGGCGTTCATCATGCCCCCGGCTGACGCGTATTGGGCGAATTTGTCACGGGGGAAGAGCCGTTGCCCGATGGAGGACGCGCTGGTTATGTAACAGCCGCCGCACACGCCATGCGCGACAAAGAGCACGATGAACACAGTCTGGCTGGTGGCGAACAACGTGCCGAGGATGGCGATGCACGCGTAAAGGCCCAACGCGACCATCGCCATGCGCAGCGGATGAAACATATCCACCAGCCATCCGATAAAATAGGAAAGCCCGAACGAGATGGCATAGGTGGCGGCCATGCATTTGCCGTAAGTGTCCATCGGGATTTCCAGGCTGGTGGCGTAGGGAATCGCATAAATGGTGACGGGAATGGCCGCGAGCACCCCGAACGTGAGCAGGGCGTAAACGGAAATATAATAGGGTTTGCGAAGAAAACATTCCGAAAAATAACCCCTGACCCCGGTGGCGGCGCGAACGGCGAGGTTGCCGGCGGAGGGAGGGAGCGGCGGAGGCGGCGGGTAGCCGCCTTCCTTGACCTTGAAACACATCAGCATGAAAGCCCCTCCGTAAAACACGCCTATGATTGAGAGCATGAGGGTGAAGTGGTCGGGCGCCTTGCCTATCAGCCAGTAATTAAAAATCACGCCGTCGATCAGGCTGATGGCCCGGAAGAGGCCGTAAAACCGACCGAGCAAGGGGCGGGGGACGACGTCGTTAACAAGCCCTCCGAAGACGGCCTGGCTCGCGATGGCCCCGAGTTCAAACAGCGTCCAGAAAACGCCGAAACAAACGACCGAGACCATCATCTCGTTTTGCGCGGGGAAGTGCCCATGCGCCCACCTCGCGGCGACGGGGGTCACGGCCACGCCGATCATGCCGAGGGCGGCGAGCGGCGTGGTGACCAGCAGGAACGGGATGCGGCGCCCCCACTTGCCGCGGTGACGGTCGGACTTGACACTGATGATCGGGCTAAGCACCAGCGCGAGAAGAGCGGGAAACGAAGTGATGAGCAGGCCGAAAACCAGATTGGGCACGCCGATGCTTTTGAGATACCACTGGGCCATCGAGCCGACCGACCGCTCCCGCATGGCCCATGCGAAATCGCCGAAGAGCAGCCAGCAAAACAGCAGGGCGATGCCGCCGGTAGTATAGACGAGCGTGCCCGTGGTCCAGCGTCTGGCCGGCGGGGTGGCGGGAGGGGTGGAGGATGGAAGCCCGGGCATAAGGGAGGTTTTTTTAATCAACCGCGAAGGACGCGAAGGGCGCGAAGGACGGAAAATAAAAGACGCGGAGATTTTGTTGATCAACAATCATAAATTAATTGGGCGCCGTCAGGATGGCGCCTCCCTCTTCGCGCTCTTCGCAGCCTTCGCGGTTAAAATCAATTTTCAGAGATTCCCCGGAGTATTTTTCGTTTATCAAAAGCGGTGATGAATCACCGCGCTCCAAAAAACCGGCGCCGGCAAACCCATGACATGCGGTTTCTCAGAAATTGCCTTTCAGAGACAGTGTCCAGAGGGCGCCGTAGATGTTGGAGCGGTAGAGCATGTCGGGGCGCCCGTCGTTGTATCTGTAGTTCACCGCAAAGGGTGCGTTGGTGATGTTGCGGCCGGAGAGCGAGAGGGTTGCATGGTTGTTCAGCTTGAAGCTCGCGTTGAGGTGGTATTTGATTTCCGCCGTCCGGTAGCGGGTCATGACGCCGGCGTTGCTGTATTCCCACGGGGTGTCGTCGATCCAGTTGCCGCTCAGGCCGAGTGTGAGGCGTTTGTATCTGAAATCCACGCCGAAGTTGACCTGATGGGGCGCTACGCCGCCCTTTACGCTTTGGTCGGTGGTGCCACCGGCGTTGTTTCGCACCTGCATATACGTGCGGGTGTAGTTCACGTAAGCAGTGGTGTTTTTGAATTCCCCCGGCAGGAAGCCAAGCGTCTGCCGGTATTCAAATTCCAAGCCGCGCGAGCGGACTGCATCCACGCTGTTTCCATAGGTTGCCAGTCTCCAGGTCGCGTATTCATCCGAGACACCCCAGTCGGACGGGTTCCATTGCGCCGGCACATAACCCTCGTCTCCGGGTGAGCCGACGGCCCCCTCGAAATAATCAGTGGTCCATTTGTTCGTGACATCAATTTGGAAGATGCCCACCGACAGCACACCGGGGCTGGAGTCGGGCAGATACCAGGCCAGCTTGGCCGAGTAATTGTCCGATTCTTCCGGGAGGAGTCCGGGATTGGGCGCGCTCACCATGTTGTTTGTCTCGCTGTAACCCACCGTACCGGCAATGCGCACGAGCGGGGGGCGGGCGATGGCCTGGTGCGTGCCGATTTGGAATATCAGGTCGCTGGTGATGTCATATTTCAACGCGGCGCTGAGGAAGGTGTGATTATAGTCCTTGGAAACAACCTGCTGCCTGGGTTTGGAGAAGTATTGGTATTGCAGTCCGGGGATGGTGGTCGCGAGGCGGGTGGCGCTGTTATACGGGAGGCCGGATTGCAACATTTCCTCCTGCGAGCGGGGGTTCCACTGGTCGAGGACATCCCTGGTGTATTCAAAGCGCACGCCGGTCTGAAACTGGAGGCGTTTCCAACTGCTGCCGAACATGACGTAGGCGGCGTCCACCTCCTCCTCGATGGCGCGCTCGTTGCTGATGAAGGCGGTGTAATAGCGCGTCACCAGATTGGCGGGTGGGTTGGGATTGGCAGGGTCGCCAATGTGCATGAAATATTCGGGGTGCGCCTTGTAGGTTTGATACGCCCAAGTGCGCCCGATGAAGGCGGGAGGGAGGACGGAGGTGGAATAAAACGCCGCGCCATGCGAGCCGAGGTCGTAGGGATTGCTGCTCACCAGCCCGGCGGGGAAGTGGTTCGGGTTGCCGCCGCGTCCATAATACTGCCACACCTGCCAGTCGCGCATGTCGGAAAACTCGCGCCGGTCCGAGCGGGCTTTGAGACCTGCCTTGAAGAAGGTCGGCAGTGCCCAGCCCGTCTCCCTCCATGTGGCGTCGAGCGAGCCGGAGAGCACCTTGTTATAATCGGTCCTGCCCTCGTCGACGATGCCCGGACGAGGGGAGTCCACCGTCCAGGCATTTTCATAACTGTCGAGCAATCCCCAGTCCGGTCCGCCCAGCTGTGTGAACACCCAGTCGGACGAGGTCAGGGATGAGCGCCGGGCGCTGAAATCCAAGCCGGTGGCGCGGAGGTTGCTGGTGCCTTTGATGTGGCCGTCGGCGAATGCCTTGTAAACATTGTCGGACTCGGACCAGGCGAAACGGCCCTCAACGGTGAGCTTTTTGGTCGGTTTCCAGTCGAAGCTGGGCATGATGCTCCAAGTTTTGGTGAACTTGGACGCGGAGTCGCCGGTGGCGAGCATGTAACCGCCGCCGCCGGTGGTGGTGAAGGCCAGCAGGGGATTTTCTCCGACCACGTTGGCGCGGGAGGTGTTGGAATCGGGCGAGCCGTAGGCGTAGAGGCGGAGCTGGCGGTTGTCGAACCATGCGTAATAATCGGACAGCATGAAGTTCACGCCGGCGGAGAATTTCGGGGAGAACTTGTAATCCACGCGGAACGAGGTCGAGGTGCGGTCGGAGATTTTCGGGCCGTCGGTGAAGATGAACGCCGACACCACCGAGCGCGGGTCCGTGCCGGCGACCGGCGCGTTTACAGTGTAATTGGACACGGAGAGAAACTCGTTGAAGATGCTCGAATGGTTGTAGTTGAAGATGACGCCGAGTTTGCCGCCGAGGAAGACGTCGGAGTATTCAAAACTGAAATTGGGGCGGGCCTTGTGGCGGTTGGTGTCGCCGGGACCGGGGGTCTGGCCGAGGCGGAGTTCCTCGGAGACGGCGGAGATGCCGACGCCGTAGGAGATGCGGCGGCCCTTGCGTTCAAAGGCGCGCTTGGAGCGCATGTTGATATTGCCCGCGATGGCGTCGGCGTCGAGGTTGGCGCTGAGGTTCTTAAAGACCTCGACGGCGTCGATGGCGGCGAGGGAGATGGACTCGAAACCGAAGGCGCGGGAACCGTCGGTGCCGGCCTGCTCGGTGCCGACGGTGGCGTTGAAAGCGTCTGCGCTGGCGAGTTTCATGCCGTCGAGGGTGACGCTGACGTATTGCGGATCCATGCCTCTCATGCGGGGGCCGCGAGCGTCGAACTCGACGTATTCAAGGTCGATGCCGGGGAGGTTTTTGAGGAACTCGCCGACATTGCCCTCGACCACCTCGCCGAAAACATCCGAGGCCACATATTCGCCGATGGTGGCGGCGCGTTTCTGGTTTTGGAGTGCCTTGGACTGGCCTTCCTTGGCGCCGGAGACGACGAAGGTGTCGAGTTTCACTACTTCGCCATCGGCGGCGCGTGAGCCGAGCGGGTAGAGGTCGAAGTCGCGCGTCACGATTTCGCCGGGGGCGACGGTGACTTGCGCGGTGGCGATTTCGTAGCCGACGAAGGACACAGTGACCGTCACCTCGCCGGCGGGGACGCCGGACAGGGTGTATTCGCCGTCAGCCTCGGAGGTGGTCATGAGGCCGGCGCTTTGCACGCGGATGGTGGCGTCGCGCACGTATTCGCCGGTTACGGGTTTGTAGACGCGACCGGTGACGGAGCCGGTGGTTTGAGCAAAGGCTGAAGGACTGAAGGGCTGAAAGGCTGAAAAGAGGAGGGCGACGGCGAGGAGCGGGAAGCACCGGCGACGCAGACAACGGACGAGGGCGAGGGCGGCGAGCGCGGCGAGGAACCAATGCGAGGGCGCGCCACCACCGCCGCCGGGTTTGTCGCTGCCGGGATCGAAGGGGCCGACATCCACGGGCGGGGGCGCGGGGGCCTTGACGGTGGTCTTGAGCGTGGTGACGACGGCGTTGCCGGATTCATCGAAGGTGACTTTGCGGACGACGGCGTTGCCGGTGTCGGCGATGTAGAGGGTGCTGCCGGCGCCGTGGGAAAGACCTTCGGGGTGGGCAAACCAAGCGGCCTCGCCCGTGCCATCCTTGAGCGAGTCGTCCGCGCCGCCGGCCAGCAGGGTGACGGCGCCAGTGGCGTCCACCTCGCGGAGGGTGGAATCGCCGGCGTCGGTCACATAGACGGCGAGGTCCGCGCCGGTGCCGCTGACGACGAGGCCGCCGGGCGCGATGAGCGAGGCGGTGAGCGTGGTGACGGCGCCGTCGGGGAGGGTGATGATGCGGATGGCGCCGTTGCCGGTGTCGGCGACGTAGAGGGTGCCGTCGTCGCCGAGGGCGAGGCCGGCGGGGTGGTTGAAGAGGGCGGGCGGGCCGTCGGTCGCACCGGCGGAGCCGGACACGCCGGCGATGGTGACGAGCGTGCCGTCGCTGATGCGGGCGCGGATGACCTGATTGCCGGTGTCGGCGATGTAGATCATGCCGCCGGCGGTGACGGCGATGCCTTCGGGACCGCTCAGGCCGGCGTCGCCGGGGACGATGGTGGAGGCGAGGCCGGCGGCGTTGAGGGCGCGGATGGCGTTGTTGCCGGTGTCGGCGACGTAGAGGGTGCCGGAACGCACGGCGAGCGCGGAGGGAGAGTCGAAGCGGGCGAGGATGCCGTCGTCATCCACCAAGCCAGCTGCGCCAGTGCCGCCGGCGAGGAGCTGGATGGTGCCGCTGGGGAAGAGTTGCCAGATGGAGTGGCTGCCGGCGTCGGCGATGTAGAGAATGCCGGCGGCGTCGGCCACGACGGCGCGCGGCAGATCGAGCACGGCGGCGGTGACGGAGAGCGTGACGGGCGTGCTTTCGACGGCGGCGAGGCCGTTGTCGGCGATGCAGCGGTATTGGTAACCGTTCATCGCGGTGGTCGGGTTGAGGAGGGTGAGTGTGTCGGTGTCGGCCCCGGTGTAAGCGGGGTCGTCGGTCGCGATGTCCGTCCAAGTCGCACCGACGAGGCGCTGCCAGCGGTAGGCGGGCGCGGGGCTGCCGCTGGCGGAAACGGAGAAGCTCACGCTCTGTCCGGCGATGGCATTTTGTGCGGTGACGGGGTTTTCCTCCATGACCGGCGGAACGGGAAGTTCGGACACGATGACCTCGGCGTTGGCGGAGGTGGCAGAGCCGGCGGCGTTGGTGACGACGACCTTGTAGGTGCCGCTGGCGGCGGAGCCGGCATTGGTGATGGCGTAGGCCGGCTCGGTGGCGTCGGGGATGGCCACGTTGTCTTTATACCATTGGTAAACGAGAGTGATGGTGCCCTCGGCGGCGACGGTGAGGGTGTGTCCACCGCCTGCGCCGATGGTGGCGCCGACGGGCTGCGTGGTGATGGCCGGGGCGATGGCCTTCCAGATGGAGTCGAGGTAGGCGTCGGTGGGCAGGGGGATGTTGAAGTCCTCGGGGGTGGAGGTGGCAAGCGTGGCGTCCACCGTCCAGCCGGCGCCGCCGGGGGAGGCGGTGCTGCGCGTGTTCACAACTTCAGTGAACTGGGCGGCGGTGTAGCCAGTCAGTCTGCCGATGAGGATGGAATCATAGACGCTGAAGCCGGAGCCGCCGCCGTTGAGCACCTTGCCGACATCGTCGACATTGGGCGGGGTGTAATCGGACGGGAAAGGGTAGCGGCTGAGCGCGGGGGCGAGCGCAGCGAGGTAGCTGTGGCGGAGGGTCAGCCCCTGCACGTCGCCGGTCTGGATGGCGCAATTGCTGCTGGCAAACAAGGCGGTGTCGCGGAAAACGGCGTTGGTCACGATGGCGGTGTGGAACTGAAGTGTGTCGCTGTGCGAGGCGGCATTCGCCCGGTAATGCGGGGCGATATAGCAGCCGATGAACTGGACGTTGTTGAGGGTGCTGCCGGCACTGCCTGCCACTTGCGCGCTGTCATCGTCGGCGATGGCATGGGTGGGCAGGACCACCTCGACCATCTCGACGCCATCGGTGTTGGCGGTGGCATTGGAGGACACGCCGATCCAAGAAGTGACATTCATCCAGGCGATGGCGGTGTTTTTGCAGCCATTGGGCCGGATCGCGGAGGCTTGGAAACCGGCGAGACAGATGCCGTGGACGTTGTGGATGCGGGCGCCTGCGAGAGCGGCGCCGGAGACGCCGCCCGCGGTGATTTGCACGGTGCCGTAGCCATCGCGCGGAGCGATGGTGACGCGACGCGGCCAGGCGGTGGAGCCGAGGTTTTCCAGCACGGGGGTGGACGACGCGCCGGAACCGTAGCCGGGCAGCGCGCCGGGCCTGATGAGGATGAGCACGCCTTCGGCGACGTCCTGCTCTGTCAGCGACTGGAGGGCGGTTCTTACATCGTTCCATGTGCAATCCACCTCGATGCGGTGCGGGATGGTGATGTCGTAGAGGAACGGCGTGGAGAGGAGTGAGGGCCAGTGGGTGCCGTTCGGGCCGAAGGAGGAGACTTCCGCGGGCTTGGGGAAGGGCCTGCGCTCGGCGAGCACTTCGAGCGCGGTGTTGTTGCTGGGCACGGGGCCGAAGGGGTTGGTGGCGACGAAGCGGTAAAGCCTGCCGTCCATGCCGAGGGTCACGCTGGTGACAGTCAGGGTGGCGCTGGTGGCGGAGGGAATGTCCGTCCAAGTCGCGCCGCCGTCGGCGGAGTATTGCCACTGGAGAGTCGGTGCAGGGTTGCCGGTGACGGTGGCGGTGAGGGTGAGATTTTCACCGACGATCAGACTTTTGTTCGAGGGAAGCTGCACGGCGATGCCGGCGGGCGTGCCGGTGACTTCGACGACGGCGGCGGCGCTGGTGCGGGTGCCGTTGGCGTTGCTCACTTTCACGGTGTAGGAACCGGCGTCGGCGGGCACGCCGGCAAGATTGAGGGTCGCAGCGGTCTGGCCGGTGAGGGCCGTGCCGCCCTTGAACCACTGGTAGGTGAGCGTGCCGCTGGCGGGCGGAGGATTCGTGGCCGTGACCGTCAACGAAACAGGCGTGCCGGCGGGCGTGGAGACGCTGGCCTGCGGCTGGTTGGTGATGATGGGCAGCGGATGGGCCGGGTCTTCGCCGACGGTCACCTGGGTGCTGGACTCGATCGTGCCGCCACCGTTGGAAACGGTCACGGTGTAGAGGCCGGCGTCCTCCTCGGTGATGCCGGCAAGGGTGAGGCTGCTTTCATTCGCGCCGGGAATGATGACGTTGTCTTTTTTCCATTGATAGACGACGAGGGTGGTGTCTTGCACGGTGACGGAGAGGGTGACGTTGGTCCCGGCGGTGGCCGGGGTGGACACGGGAAGGGCCGTGGCGAACACGGGCGGCGGGAAGGTCCAGATTTGCTTGAGGTAGATTTTGGCGGGGTCGGGCGAGCCGGGTACGTCCGTGCCGGTCGGTTCGGGCGGGAGCAGGGCGAGGACTTCGGCCGGCGAACTCACCGTCCAGGCGCCGCTCGCCGGGATGGCGGCGGGG
Source organism: Opitutaceae bacterium (assembly GCA_031263125.1). GTDB lineage: Bacteria > Verrucomicrobiota > Verrucomicrobiia > Opitutales > Opitutaceae > Ereboglobus. The sequence goes on from JAISGL010000182.1 coordinate 12,768, forward strand.
TGGGTGTGGGCGCGGTCCGTGCGGGTGTCGGTCACGCTGGCGAAGGGTTTGCCGGAGGGCGCGTCCGTCCCGATCATCTTGTCGAGCGCACCGGCGACCACGGAACCGGCGACGGTGATGTTTTTGCCGCGTCCGTTGATGGCGCGTTCGTGGCCGGGGCTGAGATCGGAGGGGATGCCCGCGTTGGCGGGCACGGGGTAGCGCGAGGCGGAGACGGCGGAGGCGGCGATGAAGCTGTTGGCGATGGTCAGCCCGTCGGTGAGGCCGTTGATGTGGAGGGCGGCGTCGGTGCCGGCAAAAATGGCGGTGTCGCGGATGGCAAGGTTGGTGGCGACAGGCGCGGGGTTGCCGGTGACAGCGGTGATCGAGGGGAGGTTGAACGCGCCGAGAGAAACGGTTTGCGACCCGCCGTAAAACACCGCCGCGATATACGAACCGGCGACGCTGACGTTGTCCAAGGTGCCGCCGTTATAGAAGCGCAGCGCGCCATCGGACCGCCGCCGGTCGGGTGTCGCGGGGTTCAGCGCGGCGTCCACAAACACCTCCGCCAGCTCGATGTTCGCGGTGTGCTCCGGCGGGTTTTCGTAGTTGAATATGTTCAAATAGCCGGTGTCCGACCATGCGACGGCCAGCCCGTCGCACTGGCGGAAGCCCATGCCTGTGGCGGAAAAGCCGGCGAAACAGACGTTATACACATGAGCGATCTGGAACGATCCCTTGGCGCTGTCGGTCTCGGATTTTTCCACCCGCACGGAGCCATAGCCGTCCCGCGGCGCGATCGTTACGCGCCTCGGCCAGGCCGTTGAGCCGACATTGCCCAGCTTTATTTGCGTGGGGCTGTTGCCGTTGCCCGCGTAATTGGCATACAGCGCGCCGGGTTTCACACGGATGAGCGTGCCGGCGGCGGCCATGTCGTCGGTGACCGCGGCGAGGGCGTTCTGGATGGCCTCCCAGGAGCAATCCACCTCGATGACATGCGGCACGGTGATGTCATACATGAAAGGCGTGGGGATGTTGCTGGGCCAGTGCGTGCCGTTGGGGCCGCGCGAGGCGATTTCCGCCGGCAGGTAAAGGTTACCGGTGTTTACGGTGAGCGTGGTGGCGTTGCTGGTGGCGGGGGCACCGATGCCGTTGTTGAGAGTGTAGCGATACTGCCAGCCTTCCATCGCCGCGGTCACGGAATCGATGGTTAGGGAGGCGGTGCCCGCGCCGGTGTAGGGCGGAGTGTCGGTGGTGATGGATGTCCAAGTCGTGCCGCCATCGGTGGAAACCTGCCAGGTGATGGCGGGCGCGGGATTGCCGGTGTAGGAGGCCGTCAGGGTGATGGAGCCGCCCTCCAGCGCCACGCGTGTGGCAGGCGGCTGCGTGGGGATGCCCGGAGGCGTGTCCGGCGTGGGAACGTTGACGGTGATGACGGCGATGTTGCTGGTGGTGGCGCCGTCGGCGTTGGTCACGGTGACGTGGTAAGATCCCGCGTCGCCGGCGGTGACCGCGGCACTCCCGATGGTGGTGAAATTGGTGCCGGGAATCGCCTGATTGTCCTTATACCACAAGTAGGTGAGCGTCCCGCCGAGCGGGTCGGTGGCCGTGACGCTGAGCGAGAAGGCCGAACCGGCGTTGACCGTGGCCGACTGGGGATGCTCGCTGATGACCGGCAGTTGCGTTGGCGGTGGCGCACCGATGACGGTGAGCGTGGTGGACGATGTGACCGAGCCGCCGCCGTTGGAGACCGTCACCGAATAAGTGCCCGCGTCTTCCGCCGTGGCATTTTCGATGGTGTGGCTGGCGCCTGTGGCGCCCGCGATGACAACATCGTTCTTCTTCCATTCATACATCACAAATTGCGAATCCCCCGCATCCACGGAAAGCGTGATGCTGTCGCCGGCGTCAACGCTGGCGGTCGCGGAAAGTTCGGTGACAAGCACTGGCGCGGCGATCGTCCAGATGGATGCGAGATAGGCGTCGGTCGGCTCCGGCGGCATGAGCGCGATGAGAGCGGCATTCTCCACCGGCTCTCCCCACGAGCCAGAAGCCGGGGTCAGCTCCGCGGCAGGGGATGTGTTGACTTGGGTGTCCGTGACGCTGGCCCACGGCTGCGCGGCAGTGGTGGCGCCGGTGTTGATGTCGCCCGCCACCACAGAGTTCGCGATGGAGAGGTTTTTCCCGTTGCCGGCAAGCGCCTTGTAATAATAGACCGTGCCAGATTGATAGGCGCCCTCCGGGATCGGATAGCGGGCTTGGGACACATCACCGGAGACGATGTAGCTGTGGTTGATGACCAGCCCGTCAATTTCGTGGGTGTTGAGCGAGCCGATTCCGCTTCCGAACAGGGCGCAGTCGGTTATGCGGAAATTTTTTGCCACGCCGATGCTGGCAGTGCCGCCCCAGTCGCCCAGATGCAGTGATGATACGCTCCGACCGGCTGAGGCTTGGAAACTGGGGGCGAAATAGCAGCCGGTAAAACGAAAGCCATCAAGCGTCATCTCCGCCGCCCCCAAGGCGACGACGCTTGCCGTGTGATCGCGACCTGTATCGTTTCTGGTGGGAAACAACGTGGCTTTATCCACGACGACCTCCACCACTTCCACATTGGACACCAAAGTGGCCCCGTGAGCCGAGCTGTTATGCGAGGGGAGAAAATAACACTGCGACCATGCGAGAGCCGAACCATCGCACGAGGCCATGAGGATCACGCCGGCCCGGAAACCCGCGAAGCAAACATTCTTCACGTTGAGAAAACGCGCTTTCGCCGCGTTGAGAGCTGCGTTTTCGGGTGTGGAGAGATCGCCAATCGTCACGCTGCCGAAGCCGTCACGCGGCGCGATCGTGACGCGCTTCGCCCAAGTGGTTTTCCCCAGGTTTTGCAGGACGGGTGAGCTGCTGGAGCCGCTGCCGTTTCCCGTGAGCGTGCCCGGCGCCACGCGGATAAGCACGCCTGCATTCGCCTGCTCATCCGTGAGGCCCGAAATCGCGGTTCCAATCGCGGTCCATGTGCAATCCACCTCGATGACATGCGGGACGGTGACATCATACATGAAGGGCGTGGGAATCAGCGTGGGCCAGTGAGTGCCGTTGGGGCCGAAGGAGGAAACGACGGCGGGGCGGTAAAGTGGAATGCCCGTGACCGAAACCACCGCGGCATCGGACTCCGTTTCGCCCGCGGCGTTTGACACTTTCACGGTATAATTGCCGGAGTCATAGCTGCCTGCATTGGATATGATGTATGTGGCGGAATTGGCGCCCTCGATATCCACGCCGTCTTTTTTCCACTGGTAAAAAAGGAATTTCCCCGTGGCGGCGACACCCAAGGTAATATCGATTCCGGCGGCTTGTGTGCCCGTGGGAGCCTCCGGTTGCATCGTAATGATCGGCGCGCCGCCAATACCCCAGATGCCGCCGGTGCCGGTTGCACTGAAAAGGTAGCTGTCGGTCGGCTCAGGCGGCGCGAGCGTGATGAGGTCTTCGACGGGCGTGATGTCGCCGGCGTTCGGCGCGCCCCACGCGCCGGTCACCGGCGTCTGCACGGCAGTGGAGTAGGCGCGGTCGGTCTTCGTGTTGGTCACCGAGGCGAAGGGCTGCGCGGCGGCGGTGGTGGCGGTGGTGATGTTGCCGGTGACGATGGAGTTCGCCACCGTGATGTTTTGGCCGCTGCCCGCAAACGCGACTTGCGATGCTATGGACCTGTTTGCCGCCGTCGTCGTCTCATCCGGCACGGGATAGCGAGCGGTCGAGGCCGAGCCGGAGGCGATGTAGCAATGATCAATTGCCAGGCCGTCCGTGGTTGCGTTGACGCTGATCGTGTCTTGGGTGCTGGCGAAAAGCGCAGTGTCCCTGAAAGTGTAGTTCACGTGCGGTCCGGCTTCAAAATACACGCTGTGGGTTCCCGCCTGGAGGCCGGAGGTGGAGTTTTGGAACAACGGGAGGACGTAGGAGCCTTCCACGCGGAAATTGGTGAATGCCTGACCGGTGGCGGAATAGAAGCGTATCGGGTTGGTGTTGTTCGTCCGCGAAATCCTGTTCGCGTCGCCGGACCACAGCGAGATGTCCATCACCACTTCGCCAAGCTCAAAGCTGTCCACCGCCTGACCGCCGGCATAGATGTAGAGGTAACCCAGCTTCGACCAGGCCACGGCGGAACGATCACATCCCGAGAGGAACAGCCCCGTCCCGACCAGACCGGCGAAGCACACGCCTTTCGCGCGATATATTTTGGCGAAGTTGCCGGTTATCGTCACCGTGCCTGCGCCGTCGCGCGGCGCGATGGTGACGCGACGCGTCCACGCGGCCGAGCCGATGCTGTCCAGCACGGCGCTGGCATTACCCGAAGAACCCCCGCCGTTGCCAATAAGCTCGCCCGGTCGCACGAGAATGAGCACGCCTGCGGACGCCTGATCGGCGGACACAGCCTTGACTGCATTCGAGATGGCAGTCCACGTGCAATCCACCTCGATGACATGCGGGACGGTGACATCATACAAGAACGGCGTCGGTATGGCGGACGGCCAGTGTGTGGCATTGGGGCCGAAGGAGGGAACGACGGTCGGGGCATATAATCCCTGACCCGAGGAATGGCTGGCCATGCCCAGCACTATCAAACACGGCAATATCGCGCGAACGATGCATGTTGTTAAACGGAGGAGGAGCGTTTTCATAGGGTTCATTTGGTGTTTATTTGGTGTTTATTTAGAACGGTTAAAAATGACATTGCAGGAGACCGGAAGACAGGCCGGCCGGCGTGGAAATCCGGAAGCCGACGAACGATTTTTTGAAAGCCGCGAAGCGTCCAAAAACAAGTGATGCATATGGGATGTGATGAACGGAAAAGCATGAGGCATGGGCATCTGCCCGGCACTCTGCCGATTCTCTTTTGGAACAAAAGCAACCCTGTGCTAAACCTGTTAACTGATGTTACGCAGCACGTAGGGCCTGACCTTGTGTCAGGCCGCGAATTACCAATATGGCCTCCCATGTATGCGCGGCCTGACACAAGGTCAGGCCCTACGAAATCTGCCGGTCGCGTAACATCAGCTGTTAACTCAGTTTCAAGCCATCACCCCACGCTCATGCGAAACGGCGCCGCCGGCAGTCCGGCGCCGCCCGAAAGTCCGCATGAGGGATCATCACCCCAAGCGTAACGCACCGCCATCGGCACGGCCACGTCCGCGCATGAAACCAATGCTGCGTCGTTGATATGACTGCGGATTTGCGCGCGATTCGAACCCGTCTATAAAAATGCCATCTGCCCGGCCATTTTTGCAAACACCGGTTTCAGCACCGGCACGATCTTGCCGGTCCTCATAACTGGACGCCATCACGTCATACATGATTGATCCCTCCATGCAGATGCCGCGCCTCGCCGGCAAACCGCCATTCTCCCCCGACTCCCTCCGGCAGCACAATTCTCCCGCGCCATGCGTTTCCATCACGGCGCAGCGCCACCCCGACCAACCCGCGCGGATGCCACACGGTCGCCTCGATTTTCCGAAAATCCCCCGGCAGCGGCTCTACCACGACACGCGTGAATCCCGACGCCCCCGGCCGCACGCCCGCGACCGACGCCACGGCATGCCAGCGCGCGTGCGCCCCCCAGCAGTGGCAGTCGCTGCGCGTCGGCTCCGGCGATTCCGGCAGGGTGAGCAACCCGCCGTCCGCCAGCCCGCGCCATGCGCCGAGCCGCCGGTGCAACTCCCCGCTCCGGCATGCCAGCCGAAGCGCCTCCAGCACATAAAACGAGAAATAAATCGTCGCGGGCACGATGTCGCGGCGTGCCAGCCAGGCGTCGGCCCAGCGCACCCTGCCGCCGGGTGGTTCCAACCCGGCGAGCAAACCCAGCGCCTGCGCGTGCTCGCTGAAAGGCGCGGAGGCATCGCGGGTGTCGCGCAGCAGACCGTCGGATGCCGACCAGTAACGCTTCCGCACCGCCATCTCGGCGCGATCCGCCCGCCTGATGTCGAGCAACGCCAGTTCCGGCTCGCCAAAGGCGTCCTCCAACTCCGTCGCCGCGCGCAACGCCAGCAGCCAGTGCAGGTTCACGATGGACGAATCCCCTTCGCGCACGCCCGGCCCGCAGCCCTCTTTCCAGCCGGGAACCCAGTCCACAAACGGCCAGCCCGGCACGAGTCCCAACAAGCCATCCCCGTCGCAAAGCGCCGCCACCTCGTCCAGCATCGCGCGCACTCCCCGCAGGCGCGCCCGCACAAATGCCGTGTCGTCGCGCCACCATGCGAAATCGCGCACCATGAGCGCCCACAGGAGCGAATATGTCACACTCGTCTGCGCCCAGCCCGCGGGTGCGCGCTCCGCCACCAAGCCATCCCCGCGCCGCGAACTGTCGAATAGCTCCAGCATCCGGCGCGAAAGCCGGTCATCCTCAAAAAGCGCGTAACCCGCCAGCGCGGCCAGCCGTGTGTCGCCCACATAGGCCATTTGCTCGTAATATGGACAATCCACCCAAAGCTCGTGCGCGCACGCACGCAGTGTCCGCTCGCACATAGCCATCGCCGCGTCGAACCCTGCATCGTCCGGGCAAAACCGCGCCGTCCCGCCAAACGGATACCCCGTCGAGACGATCTCCAACGCGCGCAACCGCAGCGGCATGGCGGCGGTTTTGACCTGCACGCGCAAATAACGTCCGGACCGCCACCAGAACGCCGGAAATACAACCGCGTCCGCCGTCGGGAAAAATTCGTCTCCGAACCCGCGGAAAAACTTCCCGTCGATCTCACCGCGCCGCCCTTTCGCCGCGCTGTCCACCGCTTCAAATGGCGCCTCGGCCCAGTCCACGCGCACGCGCGCTCCTGCTCCTCCTTCTGTCTTCAGCCATGCGTAGCCGCACACATAATCCTCAAAATCCCACATCACCGTGCGCTCAGCATGCGCCGGAATCGTGACATTGCCATCACCTGAAAACAAAGCATGCCACTCTTCCGCTTCCTGGTGGGACGACCTCCGTGTCGTCAGTTTCATTTCCTTCACTGCTCCGTCATTCCACTTTTCTTCCCACGCGCGCAGTTTCCCACCGCGCACGCGTTCACGCCGCTGCTCGGGCAGCGCCGCCGTCGCCAGCCGCCAGCCCGGACGCCGCACACCATGCGGGTTGCCTTGGATGCCCGCCGTCACCGTCACCGCCGGCACGGACGCGCCAGGATTTATCCACGCGGCGCCGTCCGTGAAAAACTCCGGTCCGATGTCATGATAGACTCCTGGTCCGGGAAAACGCGGCGGCCCCAGACGCACCGCCTGTGTAAGGTTTTCCACCTGCCACGGAGCGGAGCCGGTGTTGAGCAAGGCCGCGAACTCTCCTTCCGCCGCAAATAAAAAGCCGCCGCGCCAGCTCGTCTGCGCCACGGGCGGTTTTATGTTTTTCCCATCCGCGCCGGCCAGCATCCCATCCGCCAGCCACCATGCCAGCGCCTCGGCGCGATGCGGCCCGGCGCCAAGTTCCAGTTCGTGCCCGGCCACGCTCCAGTTTTCCAAGTCGCAGCGGTCAGGCCCGAAGCCGATGTCCATTCCATCAATACGAAGCTGATAGCGCTGGTCGGCCGAGATGTGCGCGCGCACACGCGCCGGCTCGTGCAACACAAACTCCAGCACGAAGCGCAGGAACGCCGTCCTTCCCTGCGCGCATGCCGGGTGCCATACCCAATCCGCCGCGTCCGCCGGATGCCGGGGCAGGATGTTCGCATCGCCAGCCAGACCGGAAAGGGGAGTGTGGATACGCGCGCTCATGCCGCAACACCAGCCCGCCTGCCCGCACGCGCAATTGTTTTCCGGGGCGGCATCATGGTTTTGCCGTCCCTTTCCCTGTCTTTTTCAAGTGCCTGTCCAAAAATTCGCGCGATTCACGCAGCAACTTCGCGCGGTCGAAGCTGCCGATGCCGTGCCCCGCGCCCGGCATCACGACAAGCGATGCCTCGACGCTCTTCGCCCGCAACGCATCCCGCAGCGCCTCGCTTTGCGAAATCGGTATCAAAGTGAGCGGCGAAAACGGGCTGAACGCACGCGTCCCCTCGTAAAATCCGCCGCCATGAATCCACATCACCAGCGGCAGTTTTGCCACATCCTCCCCGCCGTCCGCGCGTGCGGGAGGCAGATGCAAATCGAGCTGCAACCCGACGCCGTCCACGGTCGCGCACGTCATGTCGCGAAGCACGCGTGTGCCGTCGTTGCGCACGATGAGTCCGTCCGGCTCCGGCGCGCGGCTTGTTGTTGCAATCGCCGTGGCCGCGGTGGCAAGGCAGGCGGGGAGAAGTAACCGCAACGGGCAGCCGCGATATTTCATCCCAAGGCAGAGGGAAATTTTTTCGACAGACAGCATGATGAACCGCGGCATGGATATTTTATCGTCGCCCCGCGGCCAAATACAGTTCTCATTAAACCTGTTAACTTAATCCAGCCCGCCCTCATTCACCAAGGTTTGTTGTTTCACCCATGTTCACGCTCCAGCAAATCGCCACAATCTGCGGTGTCTCCAAGGCCACTGTCTCGCTCGCGTTGCGCGGGCATCCGCGCATTTCCGAGGCCACGCGGGAAAAAATCCGGCAGGCCGCGGGCAGGATGAACTACCGCATGAACCCGCTCGTCTCCGCGCATGCCGCCTACGTGCGCACCGCGCGGAGGCCCAAAAGCGTCACCGTGCTCGGCTACCTGACAAACTGGCAAAAAAATGCCCTGCCCGCGTCGAAACATGTGAACGCGCTCAGCTTTGCCAGCGCCGGCAAACGGGCCGCCGAACTCGGTTACCGGCTCGACCAGTTCCAAATCCTCGCCCCGGGCATGACCGACCGGCGATTGAGCCGCATCCTCGCCACCCGCGGCATCCTCGGTGTGATCGTCGCCGACCTTGCGCGCGCGACCAGCCAGCTCGATCTTGACTGGAAAGACCTCGCCTGCGTCACGATGGGCT
>JAISGL010000356.1 GCA_031263125.1 Opitutaceae bacterium
AGCGGCGCAGCCCCGTGTGTCGAGCGGCGCGTGCATAACGTGTGTGCATAGAGCGATGCATGCATAGAGCGGCACGGGCATAGAGCGGCGCGGGCATAACGTGCTACTACCCTTAAGAACTGATGTTACGCAGCCGGCCGTTCCTGGGAACGCGGGGTTCGGGTTTGTTTGATGGAGGATGGAGGATGAAGGATGGAAGATGGAGGATAAAGGAACAACGCATCCACGCCTTTTGTGTCCTGCATCCCTTTGGCTGCGTAACATCAGTTAGTAATAAAAGAAGAAACACCGCACGACTTTGAAAGATTCTGTGTTGAATCCCTGTGTTAAACCTGTCCCTATTCCTTCTCTTTGCGCACGCGTGATTTCGCGCACCGACAAAAAAGCCGGACCTGAATCAGGTCCGGCTTCGTGGTCACGCAATGCGCGTGGGCGGGAAAAATATCGCGTATTCGCAAATGCCGCGTATCCGCTATCCGCGTATCCGTTTTCCGGTTACATTCCGATTGCAGCGTTCCGGTTGCAGCGTGCCGGTTACAGCGTGCCGGCGTAGATGGCCTTGGCACCGAGTTCCTGCTCGATGCGGAGGAGCTGGTTGTACTTGGCGATGCGATCCGTGCGGCTCGCGCTGCCAGTCTTGATCTGGCCGGCGTTCGTCGCGACGGCGATGTCGGCAATCGTGGCGTCCTCGGTCTCACCGGAACGGTGCGAGATGACCGCGGTGTAGGCGGCCTTGTGCGCCATTTCGACGGCGTCAAAGGTTTCCGTGAGCGAGCCGATTTGGTTGACTTTGACGAGGATCGAGTTGGCAACGCCTTGCTGGATGCCTTTGCGAAGGAAATCAACGTTGGTGACGAAGAGGTCGTCGCCGACGAGCTGCACTTTGTCGCCAATGGCGTCGGTGAGTTTTTTCCAGGTGGTCCAGTCGTTTTCGGCGCAGCCGTCCTCGATGGAGTCGATCGGATATTTCGCGGTGAGTTCCTTGTAGTATTGCACGAACTCGTCGCCGGTGAACTGCTGGCCGCTGCTCTTTTTGAAGACGTATTTGCCGGTCTTTTTGTCAATGAACTCGGACGAGGCGACGTCGAGGGCGAGCATGATTTCCTTGCCGAGTTTGTAGCCGGCGGCCTTGACGGCTTCGGCAATGGCATCGAGCGCGTCGGTCGTGGAGGCGAGGTTCGGGGCGAAACCGCCTTCGTCGCCGACGGCGGTGGAGAGGCCCTTGGCCTTGAGAACTTTCTTGAGTGCGTGGAAGACTTCGCAACCGGCGCGGAGGGCTTCGGAGAAGGTCGCGAACCTGACCGGGCGGATCATGAATTCCTGGAAGTCGATGGGGGCGTCGGAGTGCGCGCCGCCGTTCATGATGTTCATCATCGGGACGGGGAGAACCTTGGCGTTCACGCCGCCGAGGTAGCGGTAGAGGGGAAGTCCGACGGCGGCGGCGCCGGCGTGGGCGGCGGCCATCGAGACGCCGAGGATGGCGTTGGCGCCGAGCTTCGACTTGGCCTTGGTGCCGTCGAGCTTGAGCATGGCGCGGTCGATGCCGACCTGGTCGGTCACGTCGTAGCCGATGAGGGCGGGAGCGAGGACGCCCCTGACGTTGCCGACAGCGGCGAGAACGCCTTTGCCGCCGAAACGGGTTTTGCCGTTGATGCCCTTGGGAAGGAGTTTGGCGGGAGCGGCGCCGTCGCGGAGTTCGAGGGCTTCGTGTTCGCCGGTGGAGGCGCCGGAGGGAACGGCTGCGCGCCCGACGATGCCGGAGGCGAGTTTGACTTCGACTTCGACGGTGGGGTTGCCACGCGAGTCGATGATTTCAAGCGCATTGATAGCGGTGATGGTTGTGTTCATGGTGGAAAAAGTGGATGCGGATGCGAAGTTATGATGTGTGACGAGGACGAGAAGTTGGAAAAGAGTGAATAGTAAGAGCGAAAACTTTGGCAGGTAAAATGTTTTTCGCAAAGGCGCGCGCAAAAAGGCGCGATTCAAAATTGTGCCGTTACGCGACCCGTAGGGCCTGACCTTGTGTCAGGCCGCGAATTACCTGTGTGTTCTCCCACGCAGGCACCTCCCACGCAGGCGCGGCGCGACACAAGGTCGCGCCCTACGCGTAACATCAGGCGCTAAATCGCGTGTATCGCCGATTTGCTTACGGCGAGGGCGGCTTCTTTTACCGACTCGCTCATCGTGGGGTGCGCGTGGATGGTGCGCGCGAGGTCCTCGGCGCTGCCGCCGTATTCCATGTGCGCGACGACTTCGGCAACCAACTCCCCGGCCCCGTGACTGAGGATTTGCGCGCCGAGGATGCGGTCGGTTTTCGCATCGGCGATGATTTTCACGTAACCGTCGGTCGCATCGCTGGTGATGGCGCGTCCGTTGGCGGCGAAATTGAAACGGCCCACGTTGATCGCGATGCCTTTGGCTTTCGCGGCGTCTTCGCCGAGGCCGACGGTGGCGACCTCCGGCGTGGTGTAGATGATGGCGGGAACAAAATCCCAATCGACGTGGCCGTATTTGCCGGCGATCCATCCGGCGGCGGCGATGCCGTCTTCCTCGGCTTTGTGCGCGAGCATCGGGCCGGCAACGACGTCGCCGATGGCGCGGATGCCGGGGATGTTGGTGCGGAGTTCTCCATCGACTTGGACGCGGCCTTTCGGGTCGAGCGTGACGCCGGTTTTTTCGAGGCCGAGGTTTTCGGTGTTGGGGCGGCGTCCGACGGCGAGGAGGATTTTGTCGGCGGGGAATTCGAGCGGCACGCCGTTGCGTTCGGCGGTGAGCACGCCGCTGGGGCCGTTGAATTTCGCGCCGGTGACTTTGGCGTTGGTTTCGATTTTCAGGCCCTGTTTTTGAAGGAGGCGCGTGAAATTGCGCGCGATGTCGTCGTCGCACGTGGCGGCGATTTTCGGCAAAAATTCGACAATGGTGACGTCGGCTCCGAGGCGCGACCAGACGGAGCCGAGTTCGAGTCCGATGGCGCCGCCGCCTACGACGACGAGTTTTCTCGGCACTTCGTCGAGCGCGATGGCCTGGTCGCTGGAGATGATGTTTTTGCCGTCGATTCTGACGGCGGGGAGTTCGGCGGGAAGCGAGCCGGTGGCGATGACGATGTTGGGCGCGAAGATGATTTGTCTGACCGTCTGGCCGTTGGTCGAGGAGTCGGCGGTGGTGACTTCGACCGAGTGGCACGGGCTGCCGGTCGTGTCATGTTTGGCGGTTGCGCCGTCCACGGGCTGGCTGCCCGCGCCGCTGACAAATGTCGCGCTACCGGCGAACACCGTGACTTTTCGCGCCCTGGCCAACTGCGCGACGCCGCCGGTGAGTTTCGCCACGACGGCGGCCTTGCGTTTCATCATGCCGGCGACGTCGGCGGCGACGCCGTCGAATTTGATGCCGTGCGCGGCGGCGTGGTCGCGAGCGAAAATGTATTGCTCCGTCGAATACAACAGCGCCTTGGTGGGGATGCAGCCGACGTTGAGGCACGTGCCGCCGAGCGTGGCGCGTTTTTCAACGAGCGCGACCTTGAGGCCGAGTTGCGAAGCGCGGAAGGCGCAGGCGTATCCGCCGGGGCCGCCGCCGATGATAATAAGGTCGAATTGGGACATGAGTGGTTAGTTGAATAGAAATGCTATAAAAAGAAGCCCGATTGGCACGGAGCAACAAAACAACAGCAATCCGGCGCACAATCGAATACGTTTGAACAAGAGTTTATAACCCAAAAATTGATCGATGCGAATTTGCCTCATCAGCAATATAAAAGCCAAAGGTCCAAAAACAGGGCTTATTATCAAGCCACAAACATAAAAGCCGGCAGCCATGGCTTGCAATACATACTCATACTTGTTCTGGAAAGAATTGATCAGACTTAAGATACAAAGCGGAATCCAAAAAATAGCGAAAAAGGTTGCAATCGAAAGTCGCAGGAAATGGCTGGCTTGCTTCTTCTTAACAAGAACGAGGCCGTACTCTGAATCTGTTTGATATGTTTGCATCCTATGATTTGGGATTTTCAGTTTGCAACAATGCTTACTAACAGAATGGCGCCACATACCCACACGGGTGAAGCTGAAATCACCAATAACAGTACTCCCAAAATTCCAATTCCCCGAAATCGGGAAAATCCATCGATTTTCAGGCGTTGGCGCAAATCAAGCCAGGTCACCAAGCCTCCTGCGGCGGCAAATATATATATTGGAAATAGCATGCCGAAAAGCATTCCACCGCGCTCGGCTGTGGAATCCTCATATCGTGCCAGAAATATAAGCGGCACCCAAAGTCCAATCACCGGAATGATTGCCGCGCATAACAAACGCATGACACAAGTGATCTGCTTGTTTCTTATCAAAAGCCAGGGGAACCGCCCCACTCTGTCAGGGGCCAATTCCAACTGAAAATATCCTTTTCGCAGCTCCATGATTAATAATTTCAAACTTTGACTGTATCATCCGGCCAGCCGGTGAGCATGCCCGCATCACTGGTGGCAAGTTTGCAACGTTCCTGTTGCGCAATCTGGATCAACCATAAGTCCATCACCTGTTTATGTCCCTGGGCTTTGCCGGGCAATGAACGGCTTGGTTTCTGAGTCGCAAAGATAATCCTGCCCGGATGAGCACCGCCAAGTTCGGCATCGATTGCATCCATTGCTTGCGCAGCACCGTGAACGTTGTCGCCCATGACAACAGGATTCATCAACAAACGCATGGCGCCCAGATAGGTTTCAACGGGTATTCCCCATCCCTGTCGTTTGATTTTATCGAGCCACGCACGCGCTGGTGCGTGGGCTGCGTGTCCACCATAAATGGCGGCAATAAACACGTTGATATCAAGGAGGTGTTTCACAAATCGTAGAGCGCGGACTTTACCATTTCCTCGGTGAGAAGGGGCGCATTGGCAGCGGGTGCGATCACAACACGACCGGGCTTGATATCATTGGCGCAGGATGCCTTGGCGCCGGATTTCGGCAGGGACATGGCGCGAACGTATTGGGAGACGGTCATGCGCCGGGTGCGCGCCGCGAGGCGTATGCGCTGCGTTTCCTGATGAGAGGCTTTGAAGGTGATCGTCGGCATGGGTAATACGGTATTCCCTGAAACAGGCATGTCAAGCGGGGCGCGTGCAACGGCCAGCGCGTGCAACAGCCTGGTTCATTACATTACAATCCCAGCACCAGCCGCGCCGGGTCTTCGATGGATTGTTTGATTTTTATCAGGAAGGTCACCGCGTCCCTGCCGTCGACGAGGCGGTGGTCGTAGCTCAACGCGAGATACATCATCGGGCGGATCACCACCTGGCCGTTCACGGCGACGGGGCGGTCGTTGATGGCGTGGAGGCCGAGGATCGCGCTTTGCGGGGTGTTGATGATCGGCGTCGATAACAGCGAGCCAAAGATGCCGCCGTTCGTTATCGTGAAGACGCCGCCTTCGAGGTCGGGCAGTGTGATTTTTCCGTCGCGGGCTTTTTTGGCGAGGGCGGCGAGTTGTTTTTCGATGTCGGCCATGCTCGCGCGGTCGCAGTCGCGGAGGACGGGGACCAGCAGGCCTTTTTCGGAGGAGACCGCGATGCCGATGTCACAGTAGTTGTTTTGGATGATCGTGTCGCCGTCGATTTGGGCGTTGATGGCTGGCACGGCTTGCAGGGCGTGAACCGCCGCTTTCGTGAAGAACGACATGAAGCCGAGTTTGATGCCGTGGCGTTTGGTGAAGTCGTCCTGGTAGCGTTTGCGGAGTTCCATGACGGCGGACATGTCGCATTCGTTGAAGGTGGTGAGCATCGCGGCTTGGTGTTGCGCTTGCACGAGGCGTTCGGCGATGCGTTTGCGCAAGGGGGTCATTTTGCGGCGGGTTTGGCGGGGGGCGGAGGAGACGGCGGAAGAGGAGGCGGGGGCGGAGACGGGAGTGGAGGCGGAGGTGGAGATGGAAGAAGATTGCGTGGGGGCTGGCGCGGTTTGCGCTGGGAGCGTTGGCGGCGATGCCGGTGCCGGTGTCGGTGCAGGTGTCGGTGCAGGTGTCAGTGCAGGCGCAGGCACCGACGCAGGCGCCGGTATCTTGCCGGCTTCCGGGAGGTGGAGTGCCGGCGGGACGCCGGCGGTCCCAGGAGCGGCTTCGCTCGCGGCGAGCATGTCGGCTTTGGTGACGCGGCCGGACTTGCCGGTGCCGGCGATGGTCGCGGGGTTGATGCCGGTTTCGGCGGCGAGGCGTTGGACGGCAGGGGAAAGGGGCACGGCGGGGGGCACGGGCGGGACGCCCGTGCGACCCGAACCCACGGGCAGGATGCCCGTGCTGCTCGGACTCACGGGCGGGATGCCCGTGCTGCTCGGATTGCTCGGATTGGGCGGCGCAGGCGGCGGAACTGCGGGGGTGATTGTCGCGACGATCTGGCCGATTTTCACTTCGGAGCCTTCGGCGACTTTGATGGTGATTTTGCCGGCGGTTTCGGCGGTCGCTTCCGAGGTGATTTTGTCGGTTTCGAGTTCGAAGAGCGGCTGGTCTTTTTTGACGTCGGCGCCGTCGGCGACGTACCATTTCGCGAGGATGCCGGAGGTGATGGATTCGCCCATGGGCGGGATTTTGACTTCGAGTTGGGTCATAGGGTGAGTGGGTGTTTGTGGGTGAGTGAGTGTGCGAGCGTGCGAGTGGGTGAGTGGATGGTGAGTGAGTGAGTGGGTGAGTGGAGAGTGAGAGTGAGTGGGTGTTTGTGGAATTGTGGCGTGTTGGGTTGGGTCGAGTTAAGTCGATTTAAATCGATTTAAGTCGAGTTAAGTCGACGGAAATCGACAGAAGTCCCGACGGAAATCGGCGGAAGTCGGAGCGGGCGTTTTTTAGAGGTTGAATGCGTCTTGGAGGAGCATCGTGAGTTCGCGTTTGTGGAGGGCGAGGGCGCCGACCGCGGGGCTGGCGCCGGGTTTGCGTCCGGCGTAGGTGGCGCGGCGTCCGAAGATGTCTTCGAGTTGCGGCGCAATCCATGTCCAGGCGCCCATGTTCTGCGGCTCTTCCTGACACCAGATGAGGCGTCCGCCGTGGCCGTAGGTGTCGGCAAGCTCGGCGATGCGGTTGCGGTGCAGCGGATAGAGTTGCTCGACGCGCAGGATCACGGTGTCGGTGATTTTGTTGCGGGCACGGTAATCGCACAGGTCGTAATAAACTTTGCCCGAACAGAGAATGATGCGGACAGGCGGGCGGTGTGATGTGGGCGTGTCTTCGTCGGGCGTGTTTTTGCCGGGCGTGTCCCCGGCTTTGCCGGCGGAGGGGAGCGGGCAGGCGGACCAGTCGGCCCATGTCGGGTCGTCGAGGATTTCCTGGAAGCTGCCCGTGGTGAATTCCGGGATGCGCGAGACGGCGGAGGGGTGGCGGAGGAGGGATTTGGGCGACATCACGATGAGCGGTTTTTTGAAGTCGCGTTTCATCTGGCGGCGCAGGAGGTGGAAGATTTGCGCGGGCGTGGTCGGGTTGACGATCTGGATGTTGTTTTCGGCGCAGGCCTGGAGGTGGCGTTCGAGGCGCGCGGAGGAGTGCTCGGGTCCCTGGCCTTCGTAGCCGTGCGGGAGGAGCATGACGAGGCCGGTGGTGCGCTGCCATTTGGACTCGGCGCTGACGATGAACTGGTCGAGGGCGACTTGCGCGCCGTTGGCGAAATCGCCGAATTGCGCCTCCCAGATGCAGAGCATTTTTTGGTAATCCATCGAGTAGCCGTAGTCGAACATGAGGACGGCGGCTTCGGAGAGGAGCGAGTTGTAGACGCAAAAGCGTTCCTGGTTTTGCGCGATGTTTTGGAGCGGCACGTAACGCGCCCGCGTTTCCTGGTCGTAGAGGACGGCGTGGCGGTGGCTGAAGGTGCCGCGTTCGCAATCCTGTCCGCTGAGGCGCACGGGCGTGCCCTCGGCCAGGAGCGTGCCGAAGGCGAGCGCCTCGCCGTAGCCCCAGTCGACGGGGCCGTCCGCGGCGAGGGCTTTGGCGCGGTTGTCGAGGATGCGTTTGATTTTGCCGTTGATGTTAAATCCGGCGGGGACGGTGGTGAGGGCGCGGGTGATTTTTTCGATGAGGGCGCGCGGGACGCCGGTGGCGACGGGGGTGTGTTTGTAGGCGGGTTGGAAGACGGCGTTTGAGCCGCGGAAGCGGCGCGCGGAGGGGTCGTATTCCGCGGGCAGTTTTGCGGTGGTCGCGGCTTCGGCGGCTTTTGCCTTGGCGAAGGCGGTTTCCATCGCGGCGGTGTATTCGGCCTGGATGGCGTCGTTGCCGGCGGCGGTGAGCGTGCCTTCGGCGATGAGGCGTTTGGAGTAGATTTCGGAGACGTGCGGGTGCGCGGCGATTTGTTTGTAGAGCGTGGGCTGCGTGAAGGCGGGTTCGTCGGATTCGTTGTGTCCGTGGCGGCGGTAGCAATACATGTCGACAAAGACGTCGCGGTGAAACGTCTGGCGGAATTCGAGCGCGAGGAACGCGGCGAGGCAGACGGCCTCGGGGTCGTCGCCGTTGACGTGGAAGACGGGCGCGTCGACCATTTTGGCGAGGTCGGTGCAGTAGCGCGTGGAGCGGCTGTCGTCGGGCAGCGTGGTGAAACCGATCTGGTTGTTGATGACGATGTGGACGGTGCCGCCGGTGCGGTAGCCGGGGAGTTGGGAAAACTGGAGCGTCTCGGCGCCGATGCCCTGGCCGGCGAGCGCGGCGTCGCCGTGGACGAGGAGCGGGATGACTTTGGAGCGCGTCGCGGTGTCGTTGCGGACGCGCTGGCGGGCGCGCGTTTTGCCTTCGACGCCGGGGTTGACGATTTCGAGGTGGGAGGGGTTGGCGGCGAGGCGCACTTCGACTTGCGCGCCGGTGGAGGTTTTGAGGAGGGCTTCGTAGCCGAGGTGGTATTTCACGTCGCCGTCGCCGCCGACGGTGTTGGGGAGGTAGTTTTCGGAGAATTGCCCGAAGAGGATGTCGAAGGGTTTTCGGAGGATGTTCGCGAGCACGGAGAGGCGTCCGCGGTGCGCCATGCCCATGACGATTTCCTCGATGCCGAGCGTCGGGCAGCGTTCGATGATCGAGTCGAGCGCGGCGATGAATGTCTCGCCGCCTTCGAGCGAGAAGCGTTTTTGGCCGACGTATTTGGCGTGGAGAAATTTTTCGAAAAGCTCGGCTTTGTGGAGTTGCCGGAGGATGCGCGTCTTTTCGGCTTTGTTGAAGGCGGGTTGGAAACAGTTCGGCTCCATCGCCGCCTGGAGCCAGCGGCGCACTTCCGTATCCTGGATGTGGATATACTCGACGCCGATGGCGCCGCAGTAGGTTTTCCGGAGCGACGCGATCAGGTCGCGCAGCCGCATGCGCCCGCCGTTGAGGTAGTGGCCGACGTCGAAGGACACGTCCAAATCCGCCTCGGTCAGCCCGAATTCCGCCAGCGCCAGCCGCGGCGTCGGCGGGGGCGGCTGGCCGAGCGGATCGAGGTGCGACTGCAAATGCCCGATGCTGCGATAGTGGTAAATGAGCGAGTGGACTTGCGACTGCTTGAGGGAGTCGGTGATGGATATGGCGGCGGGCGTGGCGGGCGTAGTGGGCGTGATGGATGTGGCGGACGCGGTAGATGTGGCAGGCGCGGCGGGCGAGCTGATCGCGGCGGACGCGGCAGTCGTGGTGGTCGCGGCAGCGGTCGCGGTGGGTGCGGTGGGCGCGGCGGCGGGTGAAAGCGTGCCCTCTTTTGTGAGGACGGCGGCGATGGACGCGGGGGTGGCGGCTGCGCCGTTGCCGAGCATGAAACCTTGGAAAAACGCGCGCCACGTGGGATCGACCGAGTCGGGATTATCGAGCCAATTTCGGTAAGCGTCCTCGATAAGATCCGCGTTGGCGCGCGGCGGAAAGGAAAGCGTGTTCATTGCTGAATTATTTTGCACCGAGGATGCATCCATAAATAATCCGGCTCAAGATGAAAGGGGCTTCCCGCGTCCCGCGCCCCGCGCGTCAAGGCTGTTTTGGATTTTATATCTCGCAACAGACTGCGTGCCACTCTATCAAATGGCGTGATTTAATAAAATTTAATAATTTAATATGTAATTTAATACATTTAATACACATCGCAACAGCCAAACTTCATACCAAATATACAACTTCTTTATTATTTTATCGCACCATGAGCACTGATAAAAAATCACACAAAATTCCCACCGACGGCGGCCAGGCCCTCACGCAAAACGCCTTCGCATCGCTCGCCGGACTCGACGCGCTCTCCGGCCTCGGCGCGTCGTCCGAACTCGGCGCGCCAGCCGAACTCGGCGCGCCAGCGAATCTCCCCGATGGCGGGCGGATATCCGCGACGCCGCCCACGCTCACGCCCACGCCCTCGCCCACGCCCTCGCTCCCAAATCCCCAAAAAACGCCCGCTCCCGCCTCCGCTTCGCGGAAAAACCGTGGCCGTGTCGACGTGCTTCGCGAAAAAGCCGGGCGAGGCGGCAAAACCGTCACCGTCGCCTGCGGTTTCACCGGCATCGGACTTCCTGAAAAAGAATCCCTCGCGAAAAAAATGCGCGCCGCCTGCGGCGCCGGCGGCACCGTGAAGGACGGTCGCATCGAAATCCAGGGCGACAAGCGCGACGAAGTCGCCCGCATCCTCACCGAAGCCGGCTTCCGCCCCGTCTTTGCCGGCGGGTGAAAATTGCATCGCGGCACCGCCCCGCCCGCACATCGGCATCGCGGCACAGCGGCACATCGGCACCGCAGCACACCGGCGGCGCGCCGCGCCGCCACACTGAACCTCGTGGCGGTTTTCCAGTCTTACGTTACGCATTTATTCGCCATATCAGTCCGATCAGTCCGATCCGTCCGATCAGTCCTATCTGTCCTATCCGCCCAATCCGCCCGATCTGCCATAACCCATTTTTCCAAAAACCATGCACACACCTGCCATGCGCACACCCGCTCTCACCCGCGCCACACACCGCGCCGCACGCCGCGCCACCCGCGCCCGCGCCACACACTGCGCCACGCACCGCATCCCGCTCCTCGCACTCCTCCTTTCAGCCCTTCAGCTCTTCAGCCTTTCAGCCCTTTCCTTCCCCGCCCCGCTCAAACCTGATACCGCCGAACTCGCCGCCATCACCACCGCGCGCTACCCCGACGCCGACGGCGTGATTGTCGAACAAATTGCGCGCACCCATTACGCCGCCGACGGCACCGCGGCCTCACATTTCGAATTCGTCATCAAAATCCTCACCGAAAAAGGACTGCGCGAAAGCCGCATGTTCAACTTTCACTACAACATCTTCTACGAAGACACCGCCATCACCCTCGCGCAACTCATCCACCACGACGGCACGGCCACGCCCATCGACATCGCCGCCAACACCAAGGAAATGACCGACCGCAGCATGATGGGCATGAACATCTACGACCCCGACAACAAAATCCTCACCCTCGCCATCCCCGGCCTGAAAATCGGCGACACCCTCCACATCATCAAGGAAACCACCACCAAACGCCCGCGCATGAAAGACACCTTCTGCGACTGGCAATCCTTCGAGCACACAAGCCCCGTCATCCGCTGCACCTACGAAATCCGCGGCCCCAAAGGCAAACCCCTCCTCGCCACCGCCGTCCTCGACAAAATCAAAGACTCCATCACCGCCACCACCCGCGACGAAGGCGACGACCGCGTCTACACCTGGACCGCGCGCGACATCCCGCAGGCATTCCCCGAACCCTCCATGCCCGCGTTCTCCATCAGCACGCAACGCCTCCTCGTCAGCACCGCCGCAAATTGGGAGGACGTTTCCAAATGGTATTCCGCCATCTCCGAACCCCACCTCGCCCCCACCCCCGAAATCCGCGCCAAAGTCGCCGAACTCATCGCCCCGCCCGGAGACCGGAGGGCAGAGGAC